>NZ_JBSGVS010000043.1:0-84671 GCF_053608565.1 Streptomyces sp. NPDC055025 | reverse complement strand
GGCGATCTGCTCTCGGGAGACCGGCGCGCGCTCGTCCGCCATGCGGCCGGGCATCTGCTGAAACTGACCGACCTGCTCGCCCCGGGCCATATCCACGGCGACGCGCAGGAGCGCAACGTTCTCTGGTCCGGGTCCGGGTCCGGGTCCGGGTCCGGGTCCGGGCGCCTGGCCATGATCGACTTCGAGCGGTCCCGGTACGCCCCGGCCGTCCAGGACTTCGTACGGCTGGCCTGTGGCCCCTGGCAGGACCGTGACGATCTGCGCACCGCCTTCTTCCAGGGCTACGGCCGCCCGCTGACCGAGACCGAACGCCACGCCCTGCCGTGTCTGGCGGCGCTGGACGCCGCGAGCTGTCTGGCGTACGGACCGGCCCATGGCGAACACGATTTCACCGAGCGCGGACTGCGCACCCTGGACCGGCTGGAGAAAGGCACCTTCCGCCGGTAGGGCCGATTCCCGCGCTCCCAAGAATTTTCCGCATTTTCCGTATCACAGCGTCAAGGCATTACGGCGCCTTGATTACGGCGCCTCGCGAATCCCCGGGAGAATCCGGATCGAGAAGCGCTGGATCTCCGCTCGACCCCCGCTGGATCCCGGCTGGACCTGCGCTGGACCTGTCCTGGAACCGTACTGGACCGGCGCTGGGTCCCTATCCGGCGATAGACGGCACAAACACCATGAGAACCGCCCGCGCGGAACCGATCCCGACCGGCGAGCACTTTGGGCTAGGTAGCATCCCCGCGATCGGAACGGGGACCGACTCCTTTTCCCCGGAATCCCGGAAGGATTTCCCAGTGTTCTCTCGTCGTCATGCGATACGGATCGGACTCACCGCGGGAGCCCTCGGCGTCTCGGGCGCCACAGGCTGGACGGCACAGGCGCTCAGCGGCCGAGGCACGCGCGGTACGGCAGCGGCGGCGGCCGTACCCGCCGCTCCTGTCACCCCGTTCAGCGTGCCCCTCACCCGGCCACCGGTGCTTGCGCCGGTCCGCAGATCGGCGACCACGGACTACTACTCGGTGGTGATGACCAAGGCGCGGCGCGAGATCCTGCCGGGCACCACCACGGAGCTGCTCACCTACAACGGCTCCTTCCCCGGGCCGACGATACGGGCCCGCTCCGGGCGGACCGTGGTGGTCAAGCAGGTCAACTCGCTGTCCATGCCGACCTCGGTGCATCTCCACGGCGGCAACAACCCGACCGCCGACGACGGCGGCGCGATGGACACGATCGCCCCGGGCGCCACCAGGACGTACACGTACGCCAACTCCCAGCCGGGCGCCACGCTGTGGATGCACGACCATGCCCACCACATGGAGTCCGAGCATGTCTATCGCGGACTCTCCAACGTCTATCTGCTGGGCGACGACACGGAGGACGCGCTCGGGCTGCCGTCCGGCGAGTTCGAGGTGCCGCTGGTTCTGCGCGACGCGCGGTTCGACGCGGACGCCCAGCTCGTCTACGAGATGGACGACGCCTTCAACCGGACCACGATCCTGGTCAATGGCAGGCCCTGGCCCGTACTGAAGGTCAAGGGACGCAAGTACCGCTTCCGGCTCGTCAACTCCTGCAATCTGCGTATCTTCGCGCTTCAGCTCTCCGACGGCAGCGCGATGACCCAGATCGGCTCCGACGGCGGGCTGCTGGCGAGGCCGGCCACGGCCACACAGCTTCTGCTCTCCCCCGGTGAACGCGCCGACCTCGTCATCGACTTCGCCCAGTACCGGCCGGGTACCCAGCTCGTGCTGAAGAACCTGCTGGGGCCGGGTCCGGTCGAGGAGGTCGGACAGGTGATGCGGTTCGACGTCGGCGCCCGGGTCCATGACTCAAGCAGGGTTCCCGCCGTACTCGCCTCGCTGCCGACGCCACGGAAGGCCACCGTGGAACGGAGCTTCGAGCTGAAGATGGACGAGACGAGCGCCTCCCCGCAGGGGTACATCAACGGGAAGGGTTACGACCCGGACCGCATCGACACGACCGTGCGCTGGGGCACCAGCGAGGTGTGGACCGTCACCAACGCCAGCACCCTGATACCGCACAACTTCCATATGCACCTGGTGCAGTTCCGCGTCCTCGAACGCGACGGCGCACCGGTCGGCGGGGCGGAGGCGGGACGCAAGGACACCGTGCTGCTGATGCCGGGGCAGACCGTGAAGCTCCAGGTCACCTTTGACAGTCATCGCGGGGTGTTCCCGTATCACTGTCATCTGATCGACCACAGCGCGATGGGGATGATGGCCAACCTCAAGATCGTCTGACCGTCGTCCGACCGGTCGGACGACCGGTCGACCAACTGATACGAGCTCGTTCGGGCCGGTGGGGCGCCACCGTCGCTAGGAGAGGGTGGCGCTGACCATCAGCACGAAGGCGGCGACGGAGAACAGGGTGCGGGCCCGGTGGCAGGCGTTCCAGCGGGACTCGAAGGACCTGCGCGCCACACTGTCGGGGGAGGAGGTCGACGCGGCCAGCGCGTTGTTGAGCGGGACATTGCCGCCGATGGTGATGAAATGGTTCAGAACGGCGCAGACCAGTCCCGCGACCAGAAGCCACTTCTGGTTGTCCGAGCGCCCGTCGACGGGAATGGCGAGGGCCGCGATCGGGAAGCCGACGATGGCGAAGAAGGTCAGCAGGAAGAGCGGGCGCGGTACCAGTTCATTGATCCTGCGCATGGCCGGGACGAACTGCTCGTCCGTCAGCCGGGCGAGGGCGGGCATGACACCGGTCTGGAATATGAGGAAGTTACCCGCGAACAGACCAGTGGAGATCACGGAAAGAGCAAGCAGCATAGTGGCCATGGGCACATCATCCCGCACCAAGAGGCGCACACGGCACGGTTCTTGAGCACTCCTCGATCACGGTAAAGGGTCACCCGGGCACGTCATCCTCATCGGTGAAGGTTCGGCCCGTCCCTGGCCGGCCCCTGGCGGTTCGTCGTCATCGTCCCTCCGTCTCATGTGTCTCACTTGTCGCGGGTTGTCCCGGACGGCTTGTGTCGTTTCATACCGAGTGATCACCAGCGTGCGGCAGAAGGGGCGGATCGCGGAGGCTCTGGCATGGAGTCGCCACTCCCTGAACTGCACTTGTCACGGTGAGCGATGATGTGCGTACATGGAGTGGCGTACGGCTCCGAGGGGATGGCGGGGGTGGTCAGCCGTGGCGGATGTTCCAGGGTCCGTGCTCAACAGGTCGGCGCTGTCGTTGGGCGTGATGCGGGAGGACGTGGTGGACACGCTCCATCCTCCCGGCCGGCAGATCCGAGGGGTGCGTCAGGTGACGGCCACACTGACGGCCCTGGTCCGCTCCGCCCGCCGCGAGCTGCTGATCTTCGATGATCCGGGAAGCTGTCTGGGCCAGTGCATTCCCGAGCAGTTCCTTGAGTTCGCCGGTGCCTGTGTGCGGGCGGCGGGCGATCTGGACTGGCAGGACGGCGGCCCCGGCACGGGCCCCGGCGCCGGCGGAAAGGGGCGTGGACGCTCGCCCTCGATCGGTGTCCGCCGGATCGTGCCCCGGCACGGGCTGGCCGGGCTCGCGTATCCGCTGCCGCGCCAGCTTCCCGGCCGGGCCAGACAGACGGACTCCATCCCGTTCAAGATGATCCTGGTGGACCGCGCGGTCGCGGCGGTGCCGCTCGATCTCCAACTCCACTACCACGGACTGCTGCTGATCCGCGATCCGGTGGTCGTCCAGGCGCTGGTCCGTACGCACCAGACATGGTGGGAGACGGGCGAGGAGCTGCCCACCGCCGCGCTCCCCACCCCCGGGGTGCTGCCGGGACAGCTCCGGCCCGTGCTGGAGGCCCTGCTGGCCGGGCTCACGGACGAGACGGCGGCCACCCGCCTCGGAATGTCGAGCCGCACATACAGCCGTCGCGTCGGCGATCTGCTGACCGCCCTCGGCACGACGAGCCGCTTCCGGGCGGGCGCGGAAGCGGCTCGAAGGGGATGGATCTAAGGGCTGTCCTGCGATTGATCCGTCCTGTGATTCTGATCCGTCCTGTGATTGCGCCGCTGTCCGCAATTCGGCCGGGTTCCTGTAATTCCCCTGGGGATTACAGGCCAGTCCTCAGGAAACGATGTCCTTACGGGAGAAGCCGCGGAAGGCCAGGGCGAAGAGAATCAGCGCATAGGTCACGGAGATCGCCGAGCCTTTCAGCATTCCGCTCCATTCGAGCTGCGGCTGAAGCGCGTCCGCCCAGGCGAACTGCCAGTGCGCGGGCAGGAAGTCCCGCCAGGATCCCAGCGCCGTCACGGCGTCCAGCACATTGCCGACGATCGTCAGACCGACCGCGCCGCCGACCGCCCCCAGCGGGGCATCGGTCTTCGTCGACAGCCAGAAAGCGAGTCCCGCGGTGACCAGTTGGGAGACAAAGATGAACGCGACAACCAGAGCCAGCCGCGGCAGGGCGTCGGCGGAGGCCAGGGAGCCGCCCGTGGGCAGTTCGAGTGGCCGCCAGCCGTATGCCACCGTGCCCACCGCCAGCCCGACCAGCGGCAGCAGCACCATCGCCGCCGCACTCATACCGAGCGCCACCACCAGTTTGCTCCAGAGCAGCCGGGCCCGGGGCACCGGTGCGGCGAGGAGATAGCGCAGCGAGGACCAGCTCGCCTCGGAGGCCACGGTGTCCCCGCAGAACAGCGCGACGGGCACCACCAGCAGAAAGCCCGCGGAGACGAAGAGACAGGTGGCGGCGAAGTTGGCGCCGGAGGCGGTCGCGGTCTCGATCAGGGTCACCCGGTTGTTCTCACCGTTGCCCGGAGTGCCCCCGATCGCGAAGGCCGCGACAAGGATGAAAGGCAGGGCGACCAGCACCCCGCCCATCGCCAGCGTCCGCCTGCGCTTGAGCTGACGCAGCGCCTCGACCCGTAGCGGCAGGGTGCGCCGTGTCCGGTAGCCGGGGGCCGATTCGGTCAGCGCGCTCATGCGGAGCCTCCTGAGATCAGGTTGAGGAAGGCGTCCTCCAGGCGGCGGTGCGGCCCGACGCCGGTGAGAGGTACGTCCAGCCGCACCAGCTCGGTGATCAGGGAACTGGTGCTCGCGCCGTCGAGCTGTACGAGCAGTCCGTCGTCCGTGCGTACGGCGGAGCCGATCCCCGCCAGCGAGGCGACCTTCTCCACGACGGGCTCGGACACCTGTTCGGCGGTGGTGATGAGCAGGGTGTCGCCGGATCCGGTGATCTCCGCGACCGGGCCTGCCTGGATGAGCTGCCCGCGGTGCATGACCACGAGATGAGTACAGGACTGTTCGACCTCGGAGAGGAGATGGCTGGAGACGATGACCGTTCTGCCACCGGCCGCGTATCTGATCATCACATCCCGCATCTCGCGGATCTGCGGCGGATCGAGACCGTTGGTCGGTTCGTCGAGGATCAGCAGATCCGGCATACCGAGCATGGCCTGGGCGATGGCGAGCCGCTGCCGCATGCCCTGGGAGTAGGTGCGTACGGCCCGTGCCAGCGCGTCCCCGAGCCCGGCGATCTCCAGGGCCTCCTCGATATGGGAGTCCTCGGCGGGGCGGCCGGTGGCCTGCCAGTACAGCTCCAGATTGTCGCGTCCCGAAAGATGCGGCAGGAAGCCCGCGCCCTCGACGAACGAGCCGACACGGGAGAGCACGGGAGCACCCGGCCGTACGGCATGTCCGAAGACCCGGATCTCGCCTGCGTCGGGGCTGATCAGCCCCATCAGCATGCGCAAGGTGGTGGTCTTGCCCGCGCCGTTCGGGCCGAGCAGCCCGAGCACCTGTCCCTTCTCGACCCGGAAGGAGAGATCCCGTACCGCGTACCGGTCGGCGGACTTGGCGTACCGCTTGCTCAGATCGGTGATCTGCAAGGGCACCTCGGCGAGCGCGGGATCGGGTGCCGGGGCGCTGGTGCGGCGGCGTGCGGTGAGCAGCAGGGCGCCCGCGATCAGCCCGCCCGCGACGGGCAGTCCCCAGACCCACCAGGGCAGCCCGGTGGAGCCGGTGGTGAGGGCGGGCACGGTGGGTACGGTCAGCGGACCGTCCAGGGAGACCCGGTAGGTGGCCGGGGCGGCCGGCGAGGCATAGGCGAGGTCGGTGGCGGCGAGGACGACCCGGAGCCGGTGGCCGGGCACGACCTGATGGTCGATGGCGGGCAGCGTCAGCTCGACGGTTCTGCCCTGGCGCGCGTCCTCCACCCGTACGGGCGCGACCAGCTGCGAGGGCAGTACCTGCGAGCGGCCGTCGGGGCCCACGTCGTACACCTTGGCGAAGAGCACCGCGTCACCGCTGGTGGAGGCGACCGTGGCCCGGACCGTCGGAGAGCCGGTGATCCGCAGCGAGTGGTCCAGCGGCCGGGAGTCGAAGGCCGCGAACTGTCCGGGGAAGTCACGGGCGAGTCCGACACCGAGCGAGGAGAGCTGGGAGACTCCGCCGGTCAGTCCCGGTACGGCCGAGACCGCGGGCGGGCTGGCGCCCGCCGGATTGGCGAAGGTCTGAGGGCGGGTGCCGCCGCCGAGCGGCACGGTGGTGGAGCCGCTCTCCAGTCCCGGATAGCGATCGCTGCTCGCGCCCCGGAGCAGGGTCTCGCCATCGGTGGAGTCGATGCCTCCGGTACGGCTGACCCGGAACGCGGGTCCGGTGTCCGTGCCCTTGTCGTCCTTGAGATAGCGGTCGAACCAGGAGGAGATCCGCCCCTGGAGCCGGTCGCTCTCCTGGTCGCCGCCATCGTGTCCGCCCGCCATCCAGTCCACGTCGACGGGGGCGCCGTTGGCGCTGATCGCCTGGGCCATGGCATCGGCCTGGCCGAGTGGGAAGAGGGAGTCGGTCTGGCCCTGCACGATCAGCGCGGGCACATCGATACGGTCACCGACGGCGGACGGGCTGCGCTCCTCCAGCAGCTCACGGGCGGCGGTGTCGGGTGTGCCGGAGACGGCGACCCGCTGGTACATGGCGCAGAGCCGCTCCTCGAAGGTGGCGCAGCCGCCGCCGGTGGAGAAGAAGATCCCGGCCCAGAGCTTCTTGAAGACACCGTCGGGGAAGAGCGCGTCGGCGAGGTTCCAGTAGGTGATCAGTGGGGCGATCGCGTCGACGCGCTGGTCGTATCCGGCGGCGAGCAGGGAGACGGCGCCGCCGTAGGACGCGCCGGTCACCCCCACCCGGGGGTCGCCGGCGCGGTCGAGCCGGACCTCGGGCCGCTTCGCCAGCCAGTCGATCAGCCGGGAGACGTCCTTGACCTCATGGTCGGGGTCGTTGAGCCCGATCTCTCCGGTGGACTTCCCGAAACCGCGCGCCGACCAGGTCAGCACCGCGTATCCGTCGCGCGCGAGCTTCTGGGCCTGGGCCCGTACGTCGTCCTTGCTGCCACCGAAGCCGTGCCCGATCAGCACGGCGGGTCTGCGTCCGCCGTCGGTGGTGAAGTACGAGGTGTCGATCCGGGCGCCCGGCATGTTGAGCACCTGGTCCTGCTGGTGGACGGCGGGCGGACCGTCCGAGGCGACGGCGGTCCAGGTACCGGCTCCGACGAGCACGGCGAAGGCGGCCACGCCCACGAGCCAGCGCGGGCGTGACCGGGACCGGCGGGGGGTTCGGGTCTCCATGCTTGAACCCTAAACGGGCCCCGGTACCGACGGCGCTGACACCGGTCGGAACTCGGAGGCCTCCTCGGGTAGTACGGGGCGGCGCCCGCGTACACCAGACGCGGTACGCGGGTCGCGTCAGGCGCCCGTCAGATGAGCGAGGAGTTCCGCCCCGGCCGGGTAGCCGGTCTCGGCGGGCAGGAGTTTTCCGGCCGTGACCAGGTCGTCCTCGCGCACCAGGGCATGGATCCGATGTGCGAGCGGGGTCACATCGGTGACGGAGACGGTCCACTCGTCCGCGTACCGCCGCGCGGCCTCGCCGGACAGACCGAGCTGAAGCGAACGGTACGGCAATGGTCCGAGACGCAGATCACGCTCCGGATCCCACTGGACCCGGGCGGGAGCCGCCCTCAGCTCCCGCTTCCAGGCCGCCCGGTCGGGGTGGACGGCGCGGCCGTAGTGCGACAAACAGGCGTTCCGCAGCGCCCACTCGAAGCCGTCCCGGGAGATCTCCACGGCCAGCACGGTCTCCTGGCCCTCCTTGGTGCCCCAGCCGCAGCGGTACATCATCCACAGGAACGAAGGCTTGATCCAGGTCATACGGTCCCGCTTCCAGGCGGCGGGGAACCGGCCGTCGCGGGCCGCGGGCAGGCCGATGGCCGGCCGGTACGCCTGATAGACGGTGATCGTGGTCGCCGTGTGCAGCGCGCGGATCCGGTGCTTCGGTTCTGACATGGGATCAGCGTGCTGCGCCGCTCGGGGCCCGGCCACCGATTTACGACGCGGGACACGGGCGGCGGCGCGGTCAGGTGAGGATGATCTCCGGGCTGTAGATGTCCAGCCAGAGCGCCATGTCCAGTGTGCGTTCCAGACCTCGGCGCGAGGCCATGGTGATCTGCGGGGTCTCCCGTTCCGCCGCCTGGCGGACCAGGTCGGGGTCGAGCACCTCGAAGACCGGGTGGGAGGGGTCAGCGAGCAGTTCCTTGGTCTGCTGTTGCAGGGCGATCGCGTACTTGGGGTCCTGCGTGCTGGGGTAGGGGCTCTTCACCCGGTCGTAGACCGGCTTGGGCAGCAGATCGGCGGTCGCCTCCCGCAGCAGGCTCTTCTCCCGGCCGTCGAAGGACTTCATCGACCAGGGGGCGTTGTACACGTACTCGACCAGCCGGTGGTCGCAGTACGGCACCCTGACCTCCAGTCCGACCGCCATGCTCGTACGGTCCTTGCGGTCGAGCAGCAGCCGGACGAAGCGCGTCAGATGGAGCGCGCAGATCTTCCGCATCCGGTACTCGAAGTCGCTCTCGCCGTCGAGGCGTTCGACATCGGCGACGGCCGTGGCGTAGCTGTCACGGAGGAATCCCGGCATGTCCAGGGACTTGTTCACCTCGGGCCGCAGCACATCGGCGTCGTCCCCGATGTAGTCCTCGAAGCGCACCAGCCACGGGAACATATCGGACCGCCTGGCCTCCTCGTCGAAGAACTGGAGATAGCCGCCGAAGACCTCGTCGGCGGATTCGCCGGAGAGCGCGACCGTCGAGCGCTCCCGGATCGCCCTGAAGAGCAGATAGAGCGAGGTGTCCATGTCACCGAGTCCCATGGGGATGTCACGGGCCCTGATCACCCTGGCGCGTACCTCGGGGTCGGCCAGGTCGCTGGAGTCGAGCACGATGTCCTGGTGATCCGTGCCCGAGGCGCGCGCGACATCGTGGACGAAGGGCGCGTCCGGGGTGGGACGGAGTTCATCGGCGACGAAGTGCTCGGTCCTGCCGACGAAATCGACGGCGAAGCTGCGGACCTTCTCACCGGTCTCGGCGAGCTGCCGGGCGGCCAGCGCCGTCATCGCGGAGGAGTCCAGGCCACCGGACAGCAGGGTGCAGCGCGGTACGTCGGAGACGAGCTGGCGGCGCACGATGTCGTCGAGGAGCGTACGGACCCGCCCCACCGTGGCGTCGCGGTCGTCGGTGTGCGGCCGGGTCTCCAGGGACCAGTAGACATGGCGGCGCAGTCCGTTGCGGTCCACGGTCACGACGGTGCCGGGCTCGACTTCGCGCATACCGTCCCAGATCGCGTGGCCGGGCGTTTTCACAAAGCCGAACAGCTCACGCAGTCCGTCGAGGTCGACCCGGGCGCGGGCGAGCGGGTTGGCGAGGATCGCCTTGGGCTCGGACCCGAACAGCACTCCTCCGGGGATCGGGTAGTAGAAGAAGGGCTTGATGCCCATCCGGTCGCGGATCATCACCAGCTTCTGGCTACGGCCGTCCCAGATGGCGAAGGCGTACATCCCGTTGAGGCGTTCGGCCATCGCCTCGCCCCACTCCAGATAGGCGTGCAGAACGACTTCGGTGTCGGAGTCGGTGGTGAACCGATGACCGCGTCCGGTCAGCTCCCCGCGCAGTTCGGTGAAGTTGTAGGTCTCGCCCGAGTAGACGAGCGCGAGCGTGCCCCGCGGAGTCTCCAGGGTCATCGGCTGCCGCCCTCCGGGCAGGTCGATGATCGCCAGTCGCCGGTGTCCCAGGGCGGCGGGGCCGCTGATCCAGATACCGCCGGCGTCGGGGCCCCGGCAGGACATCGTCTCCGTCATCGCGTCCAGTGTTCCGGACGCGTCGAGCAGTACGCGGTCGAAGGAGACCCAACCGGTGATGCCACACATGTGCGTCCTCCTGCTTCCGGTCGCCAGATCAGTTGTATCCAGCATCTAATTATCGCGCGTCCGTCATGCGAACGCGCCCGGTCAACGCGGCCGTCGCACCGCCGGTCACGGGACACGGCGATTTCGGCCGGGCCGGGCGGGAGGAGGAGCGGGATCGCCGTGGCGTCCTCGGGGCATGACAAGGCCTCTGAGGTGGCCAGGAGAGGCCCGGGAGAGGCGTGGAGGCGCGATCGGACCTCAGGCAAAATCTTGGCCAATTGCCCCGGACGGCCCCCTCACGCACCGCGGCCCGTACGGACATCGCTGTCCGTACGGGCCGCGGGTCGGGCGCCCCGGGTCTCCGCGCGGCGGGCCCGGTCCCGGCTCAGTGGTTGCGCGGGAATCCCAGGTCCACGCCGGTCGGCGCCTCGGACGGGTCGGGCCAGCGGGTGGTGACCACCTTGCCGCGCGTGTAGAAGTGCACGCCGTCGTTGCCGTAGATGTGGTGGTCGCCGAAGAGCGAGTCCTTCCAGCCACCGAAGGAGTGGTAGCCGACGGGCACCGGGATCGGCACATTCACCCCGACCATGCCCGCCTCGATCTCCAGCTGGAAGCGCCGGGCCGCGCCCCCGTCACGGGTGAAGATCGCCGTACCGTTGCCGAACGGCGAGGCGTTGATCAGCTGCACGCCCTCCTCGTAGGTCTCCGTACGCAGCACGCACAGCACCGGGCCGAAGATCTCGTCACGGTAGGCGTCGGAGTCGGTGGAGACCCGGTCGAGCAGGGACAGGCCGATCCAGTGGCCGTCCTCGAAGCCGTCGACGGTGTATCCCGTGCCGTCCAGGACGACATCGGCGCCCTGGGCCGCCGCGCCCGTGACATAGGAGGCGACCTTGTCGCGGTGCGCCTTGGTGATGAGCGGGCCCATCTCGGACGCGGGGTCGTCGCCGGGGCCGATCTTGATCTTCTCGGCGCGCTCACGGATCTTGGCGACCAGTTCGTCACCGATCGCGCCCACCGCGACGACCGCCGAGATCGCCATACAGCGCTCACCGGCCGAGCCGTACGCCGCGGAGACGGCCGCGTCCGCGGCGGCGTCCAGATCGGCGTCCGGCAGGACGAGCATATGGTTCTTGGCGCCGCCGAGCGCCTGCACCCGCTTGCCGTTGGCGGAGGCCGTCGTGTGGATGTAGCGGGCGATCGGCGTGGAGCCGACGAAGGAGACCGCCGCCACGTCCGGGTGCGCGAGCAGGGAGTCCACCGCGATCTTGTCGCCGTGCACGACATTCAGCACCCCGTCGGGCAGCCCCGCCTCGGCGGCCAGCTCCGCCAGCAGAAGCGCGGCCGACGGGTCCTTCTCGCTGGGCTTCAGTACGAAGGTGTTCCCGCAGGCGATCGCCAGCGGGAACATCCACATCGGCACCATCGCGGGAAAGTTGAAGGGCGTGATGCCCGCGACCACACCCACCGGCTGGCGGATCGCCGCGACATCGACCCGGTTGGAGACCTGCGTGGACAGCTCTCCCTTGAGCTGGGTGGTGATCCCGCAGGCCAGCTCGACGATCTCCAGACCGCGTGCCACCTCGCCGAGCGCGTCCGAGTGCACCTTGCCGTGCTCGGCGGTGATCAGCGCGGCGATGTCGTCACGGTGCGCGTCGAGCAGCGCGCGGTAGCGGAAGAGGATGCCGGTGCGCTGGGCCAGGGAGGAGGTGCCCCAGGTGGCGTACGCGGCCTTCGCCGCCGCGACGGCGCTGTCCACCTCCTCGGCGGAGGCCAGTGCGACCTGAGTGGTGACGGCGCCCGTCGCCGGGTCGGTCACCGGGCCCCAGTTGCCCGACGCGCCCTCGACGGTCTTGCCACCGATCCAGTGGTTGACGGTCTTCATTGCGTGCTCCTTCACAGATGACGGCGCCGGGCGGCAGCGTGCCGGTCGTACTCCTCGCGGGCCTTGACCGCGGGCGTACGGGTCGCTGTCTCGGCCACGGGAACATCCCACCACGCCTGGGCCGGGGGCACGCCGGACATAGTGTCTGCCGTTTCGGTCTCCACGTAGACACATGTGGGGACGTCGGCCGCGCGTGTCTCGGACAGGGCTTCGCGCAGGTCACGGATGGTCTTGGCGCGGATCACCCGCATCCCGAGCGAGGCCGCGTTGGCCGCGAGATCGACGGGCAGCGGGGCCCCGGTGTACGTACCGTCGGGTGCCCGGAAGCGGTAGGCCGTACCGAACCCCTCCCCGCCGACCGACGCGGAGAGACCTCCGATGGAGGCATACCCGTGGTTCTGGAGGATCACCACCTTGAGGGGCAGCCTCTCCTGGACACCGGTGACGATCTCGGTGGGGTTCATCAGATACGTACCGTCCCCGACCAGGGCCCAGACCGGCCTGCCGGGGTCCGCGAGCAGCACACCGAGGGCGGCCGGGATCTCGTAGCCCATACAGGAGTAGCCGTATTCGACGTGGTACTGGTCGCGTGAGCGGGCCCGCCAGAGCTTGTGGAGATCGCCGGGGAGCGAGCCGGCCGCGTTGATGAGGATGTCCTCGCCGGTGACGAGTTCATCGAGCACCCCCAGGACCTGGGCCTGGGTGGGACGGGCCAGTTCCTCGTCGGCGGCGAACGCGGCGTCGACGCGGTGTTCCCAGCGCTCCTTGTCCTCGCCGTACTCGGCCGCGTACGAGGGGGCGACCCGGTGGCCGCCGGCCTCGGCGGTGAGTGCGGCGGTCAGTCCGCGCAGGGCGGTACGGGCGTCCGCCACCAGCGGGTGGGCCGCGAGCTTATGGGCGTCGAAGCCGGTGACATTCACATTGAGGAAGCGGACGGCCGGGTTCGAGAAGAGCGTGGAGGACGCGGTGGAGAAGTCCGACCAGCGGGTGCCGACGCCGATGACCAGATCCGCCGTCCTGGCCAGTTCATCGGCGGTGGCGGTGCCGGTGTGGCCGATCCCGCCGACATCGCAGGGGTGGTCATGGGGCAGCGAGCCCTTGCCCGCCTGGGTGGAGGCGACCGGGATGCCGGTGGCGTCGGCGAACGCGGCGAGCGCCTCCTCCGCCGCGCTGTGGTGGACCCCGCCGCCCGCGACCAGCAGGGGGCGGGTGGCAGCCCGTACCAGCCGCACCGCGTCGGCGAGTTCGTCCGGGTCGGGCGCCTGACGGCGGACCCGCCAGACGCGCTCGGCGAAGAACTCCTCCGGCCAGTCGAACGCCTCCGCCTGCACATCCTGCGGCAGCGCGAGGGTGACGGCCCCGGTCTGCGCGGGATCGCTGAGCACACGCATCGCGGCGAGCGCGGCCGGGATCAGCGCCTCGGGGCGGGCGACGCGGTCGAAGTACGCCGAGACGGGGCGCAGGGCGTCATTGACGGAGACATCCCCCGCGGAGGGGACTTCGAGCTGCTGGAGAACGGGGTCGGCGGGACGGGTGGCGAAGGTGTCACCGGGGAGAAGCAGCACGGGGAGGCGGTTGATGGTGGCGAGTGCCGCGCCGGTGACGAGATTGGTGGCGCCGGGGCCGATGGAGGTGGTCACGGCGTGGGCGGAGAGGCGGTTGCTCTGACGGGCGTAGCCCACGGCGGCGTGGACCATGGCCTGTTCGTTCCGGCCCTGCAAGTACCTCATGTCGTCCGTGGACTCGACAAGCGCCTGGCCGATACCCGCCACATTGCCATGCCCGAAGATGCCCCAGACGGCGTTGACCAGCCTCTTTCTGTGGCCGTCCCGTTCGGTGTGCTGCTGGGACAGAAAGGTGATCAGCGCCTGGGCGACGGTGAGACGGCGTGTGCTCATCGGGGGCCCTCCTCGGCTCCGTGAAGTGGCGTTTCAGCTCCATGACGCGGCGGTCCGGCCGGTTCGGCCCCATGGAGCGGCGGTCCGGCCCGTTCGGCCCGTTCGGCCTCATGGTCCGGCGGTCCGGCTCCGTACAGCGGCAGCCGGGCGTCGACGGCCTGCTCCGGCCAGGTGTCCCTGATCCAGCCGTGGTCGGGGTGGTCGCTGATCAGCCACTCCCGGGACTCACCCGGTCCCGCCATCACATTGAGGTAGTACATGTCGCGTCCCGGCGCGGCGATGGACGGCCCGTGCCAGCCGTCCGGGATGAGGACGGTGTCGCCCGTGCGGACCTCGGCGAGCACATCCGTACCGCCGGGGCGCGAGGGCGAGACCCGGTGGTAGCCGAGGCCGCCGCCCTCGATCTCGAAATAGTAGATCTCCTCCAGCTCGGACTCGACGCCCGGGAGATGCTCGTCGTGTTTGTGCGGCGGGTACGACGACCAGTTGCCGCCGGGGGTGAGCACCTCGACCGCGATCAGACGGTCGCATTCGAAGACGCCGGCGGCGGCGAAGTTGTTGACCTGGCGCGAGCAGGTGCCCGCGCCGCGCAGCTCGACCGGAACCTCCGGCGCGGGACCGTAGCGAGCGGGGAGTCGTCGCTCGCACCTCGCTCCTGCCAGGGCGAAGCGGCCTCCCGCACCGGAGGCGATCTGTGCGTGGGCGTCGCGCGGAACATATGCGAAGTCCGTGACTCCGCTGAACACGCTTTCCCTGCCCAGCAGTTCAAAGAACTCGCCCTGCGTGTGCACCGTACAACCGCCGGTGAGCGGAAGCACGATCCACTCACTGTCCCCGGTGGCCAGGGAGTGGCTGCCACCGGGCGGGAGTTCGAGGACGCGGAGAGCGCTGTGGGACCAGCCGGCCCGCTCGGGGCCGATGTCGAGGGCATACGGTCCCGCGGCGGCGCTGCCCGCGGGCACATGGCGCTCCGGCTCCGCCGGCTCGTACCGCCCCCGCTGTCCGCCTCCGTCCTGTGCCCCCGGCGCGTTCCCTTCCCCCCGTCGTCCGTTCCGATTCCGCTCGTGCTGCCGTTCCCGCCGGTCGTCCGGGTCACGCGGCTCTTGGTGGTCGGTCGTCATGGTGTCTCCGTACCCCCTAGAGCAGACCCACCGCGGTGTCGACGGCCCCCGCTACATCACCGTCGACCGGATAGAGCAGTGAGCGGCCCACGACAAGGCCCTGGACCGTGGGCAGTCGCAGCGCCCTGCGCCATTTCTCGTACGCGCCCTCCTGGTCGCCCCCGATGTCACCGCCCAGCAGGACGGCGGGGAGTGTCGAGGTCTCCATCACCCGGGCCATATCGTCGGGGTCCTGGGTAACGGGAACCTTCAACCAGGTGTACGCGGAGGTACCTGCCAGCCCCGATGCGATGGCGATCGAGCGTGTCACGGCCTCCGCGCCCAGATCCGTACGGAGCCGTCCCTCGACGCGCCGGCAGATGAACGGCTCGACGAAGACCGGCAGCCGGCGCTCGGCCATGGCGTCTATGGCGCGGGCGGCGGTGTACAGGGTGTCCAGGGAGCCCGGGTCCTCGTAGTCGATACGCAGGAGCAGTTTGCCCGCGTCGAAGCCGAGTCTGGCGAGGTCCTCGGGGCGGTGTCCGGTGAAGCGGTCGTCGAGCTCGAAGGCGGCGCCGGCGAGACCGCCGCGGTTCATCGAACCGACGACCACCCGGTCCTCCAGCGCGCCGAGGAGCAGCAGGTCGTCCAGGATGTCGGCGCTGGCGAGCACCCCGTCGACACCGGGGCGCGACAGGGCCAGACAGAGCCGCTCCAGCAGATCGAGCCGGCCGGCCATGGCGAGACGGCGGTCTCCGATGGCGAGGGCGCCACGGGCCGGGTGGTCCGCGGCGATGATCATCAGCCGGCCGGTGGAGTCGCCGCCGGTGCGCAGCAGCGGGCGGCGGACCCGGCGGTCGGCGGCCTCGGCGACGGCTTCGGGATGGTGCGTACGCAGCCGGACCAGCTCTGACACATCGACGCCGGTCATGACGGGCCCCCCGGGGCTGGAGTGGTGGACGGGACGGCGCACGGCGTGGCATCCGCCGCGGCGCCCGGCTGCGGACCGGGAACCGGGTCCTGCGCCGGGACCGGGCCGCCCGCGAGCACCTGGGCGACCTCGTGTTCGTACGGCATCGCGGAGGAACAGGCGAGGCGGCTCGCGACGATGGCGCCCGCCGCGTTGGCGTACCGCATGACGCGCTCCAGCTCCCAGCCGGCGAGCAGTCCATGGCAGAGGGCGCCGCCGAACGCGTCCCCGGCGCCGAGGCCGTTGACGACCTCCACCGGGACGGGCGGCACCTCGGCGCGGGTGCCGTCGCGATGGACGGCGAGCACGCCCCTGGGTCCCTGTTTGACGACGGCCAGTTCGGCCCCGGCCGCGAGCAGCGCCCGCGCGGCGGCCTCCGGATCGCGCTCCCCCACGGCCACCTCGCACTCGTCGAGATTGCCGACGGCGACCGTGGCGTACCGCAGGGCCCGGGTGTACAGCTCGCGCGGATCGGCCGGCTCGGCGCCGCCGGACCGGTCCTCGGCGTCCGTGGGCCAGAACATCGGCCGCCAGTCGAGATCGAAGACGGTGATACCGGATCCGGCGCGGGACTCCAGCGCGGTGAGCGTCGCCGTGCGGCTGGGCTCCGCGCACAGTCCGGTGCCGGTCATCCAGAAGATCCTGGCCGCCCCGATCGCGTCCAGATCCAGTTCGTGCGGGTGGATCTCCAGATCGGGGGCCTTGGGCAGCCGGTAGAAGTAGAGGGGGAAGTCGTCCGGCGGAAAGACCTCGCAGAAGGTGACCGGGGTCGGATAGCGGTCGACCGCCGTCACCCAGCGGTCGTCGACCTCGAACTCCCTCAGCGCCTGGTGGAGATAGTCCCCGAAGGCGTCCTGTCCGGTGCGGGTGATGACGGCGACGCGCCGGCCGAGACGGGCCGAGGCGACCGCGACATTCGTCGCGGAACCGCCGAGGAACTTCCCGAAGGTCTCCACCTGGGCCAGGGGGACCCCGGTCCGCAGCGGATAGAGGTCGACCCCGATCCGGCCCATCGTGATCACGTCGTACGGCGCGGTCATACGCGGTCCCTTCGGTTCGGCGGCCATGACCGGGTCTGCGGGCGTCTGCGGCCCACCCCAGGTCTAGTGCTCTCCTCGTGGCCTGTCAATGTTTTGTCCTTACATTCGGACGAAGCCTTGACACTCTTTCGACGCGACGGGAAAGCTGACCGGTATGACCTCCTCCGTTCCCACGTTGAACCGCATCCGGGTCGGGTCGGCCCCCGACTCCTGGGGGGTGTGGTTTCCCGACGATCCGCAGCAGGTCCCCTGGCGGCGCTTCCTCGACGAGGTCGCCGAGGCCGGTTACGAATGGATCGAACTCGGCCCCTACGGCTATCTCCCGACCGATCCCGGCCGACTGGCCGAGGAGACCGCCCGCCGCGGGCTGAAGGTCTCGGCCGGGACCGTCTTCACCGGGCTGCACCACGGGCCCGCCGTCTGGGAGCAGACCTGGGCGCATGTCGCGGACATCGCCGCGCTCACCCGGGCGATGGGCGCGGACCACCTTGTCGTCATCCCTTCCTTCTGGCGCGACGACAAGACCGGGGAGGTGCTGGAGGACCGCACCCTCACCGCCGCGCAGTGGCGTGATCTGACCACTCAGACCGAGCGCCTGGGCCGGGAGGTGCGGGAGCGGTACGGACTGCGCATCGTCGTCCATCCGCACGCCGACACCCACATCGACAGCGAGGAGAACGTCGGCCGCTTCCTGGACGCCACCGATCCCGAACTGGTCTCCCTCTGCCTGGACACCGGGCACTACGCCTACTGCGGCGGGGACAGCGTCAAGCTGATCGAGACCTATGGCGAGCGGATCGGCTATCTCCATCTCAAGCAGGTCGATCCGGAGATCCTCGCCGATGTCGTGGCGAACGAGGTGCCCTTCGGACCGGCCGTCGGGCGCGGGGTGATGTGCGAGCCGCCGCACGGTGTGCCCGCGCTGGAGCCGGTCCTGGCGGCGGCACAGCGGCTGGACGCCGATCTCTTCGCCATCGTCGAACAGGACATGTATCCGTGTCCGCCCGACAAGCCGCTGCCGATCGCCACCCGCACACGTCGCTTCCTGCGAAGCTGCGGCGCCTGACGCCCACCGTCGCGGGCCCGCGCGCGACACACACATGTCGCATGTGCCATTTCTGTCACAGAGATCCCATTAACGTCACGCATATCTCCATTACGCGGGTCTTCCGTCACAGGGAAGCGACAATTCCGCTTTCTCCATCACTCTGTGTCGCTCGTTGGGCACAGGCTGGGTGATCGCCAGCGCCTCAGCCGCAGCTCCCCCGACGGTCGACAGACCTTCCTGCGGCGGGCGCAGGGAGGTGCCACAGATGACGGACAGAAGGCTCTGGTCCTACAAGGAGATCGCGGCGCATATCCGGGTTCAACCGGACACGGTCCGCTCCTACCGCAAGCACGGACTGCTTCCGCCGCCCGACCATGTGGAGAACGGCAAGCCCTACTGGTACGCGGACACCGTCCGCGCCTGGGTGGCCAATCGCCCCGGGAACAGAGGCAGCAGAAGCTGACCGCGCCGGCGCACGCCGTGAGCTGACGAAGGGGCCGGGCGGGAGGTCCCGTACCGAATCGGTACGGGACCTCCCCCCTGCGCTTTCCCCCGCTCCCCCGCTCTCCCCCGTTTCCCCGCCCCCGTTTCCCCGTCGCGTCCCCGTGGACTCCCCCGCCGCGTCCGGTGCCTGTCAGACGCCCGCCGTGTCCCGGTCCCGGTCCCCGTCGCGGTCCCCGCCCTTGGCAGAGAGCTCCGGGCGCTCCCCGGCGGCCGGTCCCGACTCGCCCTCGCTCAGGCCGAACCGGGTATGGAAGCGGCGCAGCGGTCCCGGCGCCCACCAGGTCGCCTTCCCCGTCAGCTTCATCACCGCGGGCACCAGCAGGCTGCGCACCACCATCGCGTCCATGATCACCGCGAGCGCGATCCCGAGCCCGAGCATCTTCGTATTGGTCACCCGTGAGGTACCGATGGCCACCATGACCAGCGCCAGAATCACGGCGGCCGCGGTGATCAGCCCTCCTGTGCGCCGGAGTCCGAAGGCCACCGCCTGGTCATGGTCCCCGCTGCTGTCGTACTCCTCCTTGATCCGGGAGAGCAGAAAGACTCCGTAGTCCATGGAGAGTCCGAAGGCGACGCAGAACATCAGCACCGGCAGGGTCGTCTCTATGTCTCCGGTGGAGGTGAAGGCGAGCAGTCCGGACAGATTCCCGTCCTGGAAGACCCAGACCACCGCACCGAACATCGCCGTCAGGCTCAGCGCGTTGAGCACGACCGCCTGGATCGGTATCAGCACACTGCCGGTGAGCAGGAAGACCAGGAGCAGGGTCACCACGACGATGATGCCCGCCGCCCAGGGCAGCCGGTCCGCGATCGCGCCCTTGGAGTCGACCAGCACGGCGGCGGCACCGGTCACCGAGGTGTCGAACGGAGCCTGTTCGGCGCGGATCTCCCGGACGAGCCGCTGTGATCCCTCACCCACCGCCTCGCCCTTCGGCAGGACCGTGAAGTACCCGTGCTCGCCGGCGGTGACGGGACCGTCGACCCTCGCCACCTCCGGCAGGGCGGAGATCCGGCTGCGGTAGTCGGCGAACTCGGCGGCCGTGGCGGCGCCCTCGGTGAGGATCTCCAGGCCGCCGCTGGGGCTGCCGGGGAAACCGTCCCGTATCTGCTCCTGGACCACCCGGGACTCGGCGCCCGACGGGAGCTGGCGGTGGTCGGCCGTGCCGAACTTGGCCCCCAGGAAGGGCAGTCCGAGCAGCACCAGCCCGGCCGTCGTGGCGACCGCGAAGACCGGGGCCCGGCGCATCACCAGCGCGGCTGTCCACGCCCATCCGCCCCCTTCCCTCCGCGCGGACGTACGCCCGCCCCGGCGCAGCAGTCGCCGCAGATCCAGGGCGTTGACCCGGTGGCCCAGCAGCAGCAGCGCGGCGGGCAGCAGTATCAGCGCGGCCGCGGCGGCCAGCACCACCACCGCGATCCCGGCATAGGCGAAGGAACGCAGGAAGTACTGCGGGAAGACCAGCATCGCGGCCAGCGACACCGCCACGGTCAGCGCCGAGAACAGCACCGTGCGCCCGGCGGTGCGCAGTGTGGTGCCCACGGCATCGCGGACCTCGGCCCCTTCGGCCAGTTCCTCACGGAATCGGCGCACGACGAACAGCGCGTAGTCGATGGCCAGTCCGAGGCCGAGAGCCGTGGTGAGATTCTGCGCGAAGACCGAGACATCGGTGAACTCGGTGATACCGCGCAGTACCGCGTTCGTCCCCAGGATGGCGACAATGCCGAGCCCCAGCGGCAGCAGGGCGGCGACCGCGCTGCCGAACACCATCACCAGCAGCACCAGCGTCACCGGCAGGGCGATCAGCTCGGCCCGCAGCAGATCTTCCTGGATGATGCTCTGCATCTCGTGCCGCACGGCGACGGGCCCGCCGACCGAGACCTCCAACGGTCCCCGCGCGCCGCGGAATTCGGGGGCTATCCGGTCCAGGACCGCGGCGGCCGTCTTCTCGTCACCCTCGATCCGGGCCGCGATCAGCGCTTCCCGCCCGTCCTCGGCGCGCAGCGCGGGCGCCTTCGTCCGCCAGTAGGAGCCGACCCCGGTGATGCCCTTCTCCGCCGCCAGCCGGTCGGTGAGGCGCCTGGCCTCGGCGGCCACGGCGGGATCGTCCACACTGCGGCTCCCGCTGTCGACGAGCAGCAGGAGATTCGGCTCGGAGGCGGGGAACTCCCGCTCCAGCGCCTTGGTCGCATAGGTCGACTCGGCGTCCGGGTCCTCCCAGCCCCCGCTGCCCATCCGATCGGCGACCCCGCTCCCCGCGAATACCGCGAGGGCCGTGATCACCAGCGCGACCAGCAGGGAGAGCCTGGGTCGCGCGGTGACGAACCGGGTCCAGCCCCCGGGCCGCGGGCCGGTATTGACTTCGGACATGGTGCGGTGTCCCCTTCACCGTGACCCACGGCATGGGTCAGCCATCGCCATAGAATGGCAAACACGAGCCATCACTCGCATTCGTCAATAATGCGAGTCATCGCTCGCGTTTGTCAACGGATCCAGGAAAGCCGGGGAATCACATGCCGGAGCCGAAGAGCGACGCCACAGAAACGGGGAAGCCACGCCGGCGCCAGGCCCGCGGCGAGCGCCGTATCGCCCAGCTCCTGGAAGCGGCGGCCCATGTCTTCTGCACCACCGGCTACGCCGCGGCGAGCACCAACTCCATCGCCCGGGAGGCCGGGGTCTCCCCCGGCACGCTGTACCAGTTCTTCCCCAACAAGGAGGCCATCGCCGTCGAGCTGGGCGACCAGCTCCTGACCCGCTGGCGGGCGACCTACGGACAGGCGTTCCTCCCCGCCCATCTCGAACTCCCCCTGGACCAGCTCCTGGACGCGGTCCTCGATCCGCTGATCCAGTTCAACTACGAGAACCCGGCCTTCGCCGTCCTGATGCACGGCTCCGACATCCCCGGCCATGTCACCCGGGAGCACGAGGCCCTCCACTCCACGATGCTCGCCCGGGTCGAGGGGATCCTCGGCGGCTATCTGCCCGAGGCGCCGGAGGCCGAGATCACCCGCGTCGCGGAGACGACCTTCACCATCTTCAAGGGCGGGCTGGATCTGATCCTCGCCGCGGAGCCGGACCAGCGGGAGGCGTACATCGCCGAGATCAAGACGGTCCTCTTCCGCTATCTGCACCCGTTCGTCGGAGATCTGTGACGGGACCCCGGACACGGCACCGGCCAGGAGTTCAGCTTCATACCCCCTAGGGGTACGATTTGGCGGGACAGCCGTCCACACCCCCGACGAGGAGAACGCCATGACCACCGAGACGAAGGCCGAGTCCACCGAAACCTCGGGCTCCTGCTGCTCACCCGCCGGCTCCTGCCACAGCGGCGCGACGGAAGGGCAGACGGGCCGGATCACGACCGTCTACCAGGTCACGGGCATGACCTGCGGCCACTGCGAGGGCGCCGTCTCCAGCGAGATCTCCGGGATCGACGGTGTCGTCTCCGTGCAGGCCGCGGCCGCCACCGGACAGGTCACCGTCACATCCCGGACTCCGCTGGACGAGGACGCCGTACGCGCCGCCGTCGACGAGGCGGGGTACGAACTGGCCGGACAGGCCTGACCTCAGGCACCCTGAAGGCACAACGCCCCGGGGCCCGGGTGGTTACGAAATCTTTGCGCTGGCGGCCCTTCACATGAACCACAACTCCTTCACAAAGAGATCTAGATCACATAGATTGAGGGGTAACCATCCGGGGGGCTCGCGAGTCTAAGAGGACAATGCCAGAGAACGTCTTGGGGGACGTTCGAAGGGATGTCATGAGATGTCTTGGGGGACATCTCGGACAAGCGAATTGACCGGGGCACGTGCACTGGGGAGCTTTGAGCGGCCCTCCCGTACGTACCCCGGTCAGACCGCGCGAGTAAGCCGCTGCTGGTTACGGCAGACGCCCGGCCCGGATCCCGTGGGGGGAATCCGCTCCGGGGATATGGAAAGCGCCCCGCTCGCCGACCCGTGGGGGGATCGGCAGCGGGGCGCTTTTCGCTACGGCGGTGCCGTACGGCGCGGGAAGGCCGTGTCAGCGCGCCTCGACCGGGACGAAGTCGCGCAGGACCTCGCCGGTGTAGATCTGGCGCGGACGGCCGATACGGGAGCCCGGCTCCTTGATCATCTCGTGCCACTGGGCGATCCAGCCGGGCAGCCGGCCGAGCGCGAACAGCACGGTGAACATCTCGGTCGGGAAGCCCATGGCCCGGTAGATCAGACCGGTGTAGAAGTCCACGTTCGGGTAGAGCTTGCGCGAGACGAAGTAGTCGTCGGCGAGGGCGTGCTCTTCGAGCTTGAGCGCGATGTCGAGCAGCTCGTCGGACTTGCCGAGCGCCGAGAGGACATCGTGCGCCGCCGCCTTGATGATCTTCGCCCGGGGGTCGAAGTTCTTGTAGACGCGGTGCCCGAAGCCCATGAGCTTCACGCCGTCTTCCTTGTTCTTCACCTTGCGGATGAAGCTGTCGACATCGCCGCCGGCGGCCTGGATGCCTTCGAGCATCTCCAGCACCGACTGGTTGGCGCCACCGTGCAGCGGGCCCCACAGGGCGCTGATGCCGGCGGAGATCGAGGCGAACATGTTCGCCTGCGAGGAACCGACGAGACGCACCGTGGACGTCGAACAGTTCTGCTCGTGGTCCGCGTGCAGGATCAGCAGCTTGTCGAGCGCGGAGACCACGACCGGGTCCGGCACATACTCCTGCGCCGGGACCGAGAAGGTCATCCGCAGGAAGTTCTCGACGTACCCGAGGTCGTTGCGCGGGTAGACGAAGGGGTGGCCGATCGACTTCTTGTACGCGTACGCGGCGATGGTCGGCAGCTTGGCGAGCAGCCGGATCGTGGAGAGATGGCGCTGCTTGTCATCGAACGGGTTGTGGCTGTCCTGGTAGAACGTGGACAGCGCGCTGACGACGGAGGACAGCATCGCCATCGGATGGGCGTCGCGCGGGAATCCGTCGTAGAAGCGCTTGACGTCCTCGTGCAGCAGCGTGTGCTGGGTGATCTCGTTCTTGAACGAGGCCTG
This sequence comes from Streptomyces sp. NPDC055025, assembly GCF_053608565.1. Classification (NCBI taxonomy): domain Bacteria; kingdom Bacillati; phylum Actinomycetota; class Actinomycetes; order Kitasatosporales; family Streptomycetaceae; genus Streptomyces; species Streptomyces sp. NPDC055025. The sequence continues at coordinate 61,059 of NZ_JBSGVS010000043.1, read as the reverse complement.
CTCGTCGACCGTCGGCAGCTCGCCGTTGATCAGCAGATACGCCACCTCGACAAAGCTGGACCGCTCGGCGAGCTGCTCGATGGGATAGCCGCGGTAGCGCAGAATGCCCTGTTCGCCGTCGAGGTAGGTAATGGCCGACTTGTAGGCCGCGGTGTTGCCGTAGCCGCTGTCCAGGGTCACCAGACCGGTCTGGGACCTCAGCTTCCCGATGTCGAAGCCCTCGTCGCCGACCGTGCTGTTGATCACCGGGTAGGTGTACTCGCCGTCGCCGTACCGCAGTACTACCGCGTTGTCGCGTTTCTCGCTCACGTCATCCCTCACCGACGTAGTGCCTCTTCTTCGAGGTGCCCTGACTGTCTCTACCATCCCCCATTTGGCTCAGGAGAGTGCACTCGGGGTCGGCCATTCGGCCTTTTGGCGGCACTCAGTGCCGCCAGCCTCCTCATCCTGCCCCCTTCGCCCCGGTTGCGAAAGTCCCCGTGGGCCGCGGGCCGCCCTCCAGCCGGTGGTCCAGCGCCGTGAAGCGCCTGCCCGCCGAAACCGTCCGCACCGCCTGCCCTATGGCCTTGCGGGAGCCGACCAGCACCACCAGCTTCTTGGCGCGGGTGACCGCCGTGTAGAGCAGATTGCGCTGGAGCATCATCCAGGCACTCGTGGTGACCGGGATGACCACGGCCGGATACTCGCTGCCCTGGGAGCGGTGGATCGTCACGGCGTACGCGTGTGCCAGCTCGTCCAGCTCGTCGAAGTCGTACGGCACCTCCTCGTCCTCGTCCGTCAGCACCGTCAGGCGCTGATCGTCCAGGCTGAGCGAGGTGACCACGCCCACGGTGCCGTTGAAGACTCCGTTCTCCCCCTTCTCGTAATTGTTGCGAATCTGGGTGACTTTGTCGCCGACGCGGAAGACCCGGCCGCCGAGCCGCTTCTCGGGCAGATCGGGCCGGGCGGGGGTGATGGCCTGCTGGAGCAGGCCGTTGAGCGCGCCCGCGCCGGCCGGTCCGCGGTGCATCGGCGCGAGGACCTGCACATCGCGCCGGGGATCCAGCCCGAACTTGGCGGGGATCCGCCGGGCGGCCACATCGACCGCGACCCGGCCCGCGTCCTCCGTCTCCTCCTCGACGAAGAGGAAGAAGTCGGTGAGGCCCTGGGTAAGGGGCTGGACTCCGGAGTTGATGCGGTGCGCGTTGGTGACCACACCGGACTGCTGGGCCTGCCGGAAGATCCGCGTCAGCCGGACGCGGGGCACCGGACCGTCCTCGGCCAGCAGATCGCGCAGCACCTCGCCCGCCCCGACCGAGGGGAGTTGGTCCACATCCCCCACCAGCAGCAGATGCGCGCCCGGCGCCACCGCCTTGACCAGCTTGTTGGCCAGCAGCAGATCGAGCATCGAGGCCTCGTCGACCACCACCAGATCCGCGTCCAGCGGGCGGTCCCTGTCGTACGCGGCGTCCCCGCCCGGCTTCAGCTCCAGCAGCCGGTGCACGGTGGACGCCTCGGCGCCGGTCAGCTCGGCGAGCCGCTTGGCCGCCCGTCCGGTGGGCGCCGCCAGCACCACCTTCGCCTTCTTGGCCCGCGCCAGCTCGATGATCGAACGGACCGTGAACGACTTGCCGCAGCCCGGACCACCGGTCAGGACGGCGACCTTCTCGGTGAGGGCGAGCCGGACCGCCTGCTGCTGCCCGGGGGCCAGCTCCGCGCCCGTACGGCCCGCGAGCCAGGTCAGAGCCTTCTCCCAGGCCACGTCCCGGAAGGCCGGCATCCGGTCCTCCCCGGTACGCAGCAGCCGCAGCAACTGGGCGGAGAGGGACAGCTCGGCGCGGTGGAAGGGGACCAGATAGACCGCCGTGACCGGCTCGCCGCCGTCCGGGCCCGGCACCCTCTCCCGTACGACTCCTTCGTCCTCCCCGGCCAGCTCGGCGAGACACTCGATGACCAGGCCGGTGTCGACGGCGAGCAGCTTCACGGCATCCGAGATGAGCTGTTCCTCGGGCAGGAAGCAGTGCCCCTGGTCGGTCGACTGGGAGAGGGCGTACTGAAGGCCCGCCTTGACCCGATCGGGGCTGTCGTGCGGTATGCCGACGGCCTGGGCGATCCGGTCGGCGGTGAGGAAGCCGATCCCCCAGACGTCCGCCGCCAGGCGGTACGGCTCGTTCCTGACGACCGAGATGGAGGCGTCCGCGTACTTCTTGTAGATCCGCACGGCGATGGAGGTGGAGACGCCGACGCCCTGGAGGAAGACCATGACCTCCTTGATGGCCTTCTGCTCCTCCCAGGCGGCGGCGATGCGCTTCGTCCGCTTGGGGCCGAGGCCGGGCACCTCGATGAGTCTCTTGGGCTCGTCCTCGATGATGTCGAGCGTGTCGAGGCCGAAGTGCTCGACTATCCGGTCGGCGAACACCGGGCCGATGCCCTTGATCAGACCGGAGCCCAGATAGCGGCGGATGCCCTGGATGGTGGCCGGGAGGATCGTCGTGTAATTGTCCACCGTGAACTGCTTGCCGTACTGCGGGTGCGAGGCCCAGCGGCCCTCCATACGCAGTGACTCGCCCGGCTGCGCGCCGAGCAGCGCACCGACCACGGTCAGCAGATCGCCACCGCGGCCCGTGTCGACCCTGGCGACCGTATAGCCGTTCTCCTCATTGGCGTAGGTGATCCGCTCGAGGACGGCTTCGAGCACCGCTGAATTGGACATGCCCCGACGCTACCGCCCAGCTCCGACAGCACGGCGGGCCTGTGGACAACTCCGGTCCCCCGACGCGGGGAAGGTGCCGTCCGCTCATTGACTCGCTGCGGCGCCGCCCGTCAACTCCGCGCGGCCATCGGCCCGCTCCGGCGCTACAAGGGGCCCGGTCCTTCGACCGGGCCCCACGCGCTCCCCCTCCGACAGAGCCTTCCGATCCCCCCGGATCCCTCCCCGAAGGCCCTGTTGACGAATACGACTCATGTCACCCGGGAAGGGTTGCACGGTTTCGCTGAGTTATTTTCAGCGCGCGTGCCGGACGTACCGTTCGACCACCTCGACCAGCACTTCCACGCCGTCCCGCGCCCACAGTCCGTCGTTGAAGAGCTCCACCTCGACCGGGCCCGAGTAGCCCGCCGCGTCGACCCGTTCGCGCCAGCCGCGCAGATCGACCGCTCCGTCGCCGAGCTGGCCCCGGCCGTTCAGCACTCCCGCCGGGAGCGGTGTCGTCCAGTCGGCGAGCTGGAAGGAGAAGATCCGTCCGCCCGCGCGTGCGACGGCGGCGGGTGCCCGGTCGTCCCACCAGACGTGGTACGTGTCCACGACCACCCCGACCTGACCGGCCGGGAAACGCTTGGCCAGTTCGAGGGCCTGATCGAGGGTGGAGACCACACAGCGGTCGGCGGCGAACATCGGGTGCAGCGGCTCGATCGCGAGCCGGACGCCCCGCTCCGCCGCGTACGGCGCCAGCTCGGCCAGCGCGTCCGCGATCCGCTCACGCGCCGCGCGCAGATCCCTGCTGCCCGCCGGAAGCCCTCCGGAGACCAGGACGAGGGTGTCCGTGCCCAGTACGGCCGCCTCGTCGATCGCCGCGCGGTTGTCGGCCAGGGCCTCGGCGCGCCGGACCGGTTCGGTCGCGGTGAGAAAGCCGCCGCGGCAGAGCGTGGTGACGGCGAGTCCGGCCTCCCGTACAAGCTTGGCGGCGGCCTCCACCCCGTACGCCAGGACCGGTTCGCGCCACAGGCCGACGGCCGGCACCCCCAGACGTACACAGGCCTCCGTCAGCTCGGGCAGGGTGAGCTGTCTGACCGTCATCTGGTTGATGCTGAAGCGGCTCAGATCGCCGTACGACGGGCCGGTCACCGGTGTACTCCGTACACGCTCAGCAGCGACCTCATCCGGTCCTCGGCCCGCGCGGGATCGGGGAACAGTCCGAGTCCGTCGGCCAGTTCGTAGGCCCGCGCGAGATGCGGCAGTGAGCGGGCCGACTGGAGGCCGCCGACCATGGTGAAGTGGTCCTGGTGGCCGGCCAGCCAGGCCAGGAACACCACGCCTGTCTTGTAGAAGCGCGTGGGTGACCGGAAGAGATGACGGGCCAGTTCGACGGTGGGGTCGAGCAGTTCCCTGAAGCCCTTCGTGTCACCCGTGTCCAGGACACGGACGGCTTCCGCCGCCGGCGGGCCCAGCGGGTCGAAGACACCGAGCAGCGCATGGCTGAAGCCCAGGTCGTCGCCCGCGATCAGCTCCGGGTAGTGGAAGTCGTCGCCCGTGTAGCAGCGCACGCCCGCCGGCAGCCGGCGGCGCAGCTCGGTCTCGCGCCCCGCGTCCAGCAGGGAGATCTTGATCCCGTCGACCTTGTCCGGATACTCGGCGATGACCTGGAGGAACGTCTCGGTGGCCGCGTCGAGGTCCGTGCTGCCCCAGTAGCCCTTCAGGGCGGGGTCGAACATCGGGCCGAGCCAGTGCAGTACGACCGGTCCCGCCGCCTGCCTCAGGAGAGGGGCGTAGACGGCGAGATAGTCGTCGGGGGCCGTGGCGGTGGAGGCGAGGGCGCGGGAGGCCATCAGGATGGCCTGGGCGCCGGTCTCCTCGACGAGCGCGAGCTGCTCCTCGTACGCCGCGCGCACCTCGTCCAGGGAGGCGGCTCCCGGGACCAGTTGGTCGGTGCCCGCGCCGCAGGCGATCCGGCCGCCGACCGTCTTCGCCTCGGCGGCGGATCGGCGGATCAGCTCGGCGGCGCCCGTCCAGTCCAGGCCCATACCGCGCTGCGCGGTGTCCATGGCCTCGGCGACCGCCAGACCGTGCGACCACAGATGGCGGCGGAAGGCGAGCGTGGCGTCCCAGTCGACGGCGGCCGGCGCGTCGGGGGCGGTATCGGCGTACGGATCGGCGACGACATGGGCCGCGGCGAAGACCGTACGGGAGACGGGGGGTGCCCCTCCCGCGGTGAAACGGGCGGGTTCGGAGCGCGGGGTGTACGTATGCGTCCCGCCCCCGGCGGAAGGCAGCCGAAGGGTCACAGTGTCAGCTCCGGCACCTCGAAACGGCGGCCCTCCGCGGCGGACCGCAGCCCCAGCTCGGCGAGCTGCACTCCACGCGCGCCCGCGAGCAGATCCCACTGGTAGGGCTCGTCGAGCACCACATGGCGCAGGAACAGCTCCCACTGCGCCCTGAAGCCGTTCTCGAACTCGTCGTTGTCCGGGACTTCCTGCCACTGGTCGCGGAAGGACTCGGTGGTGGGGAGGTCGGGGTTCCAGACGGGCTTGGGCGTGGCGGCGCGATGCTGGATCCGGCAGCGGCGCAGTCCCGCGACGGCCGAGCCGTGTGTGCCGTCCACCTGGAACTCGACCAGCTCGTCACGGTTGACCCGGACCGTCCAGGAGGAGTTGATCTGGACGACCGCGCCGCCGTCCAGTTCGAAGATTCCGTACGCCGCGTCGTCCGCGGTCGCCGCGTATGGCTTGCCCTGCTCGTCCCAGCGCTGCGGGACATGGGTGGTGATCAGCGCCTGGACGCCGGTGACCCGCCCGAACAGCTCGTGCAGGACGTACTCCCAGTGCGGGAACATGTCGACGGTGATGCCGCCGCCGTCCTCGGCCCGGTAGTTCCAGGAGGGGCGCTGGGGCCGCTGCCAGTCGCCCTCGAAGACCCAGTAGCCGAACTCTCCCCGTACGGAGAGGATCTGGCCGAAGAAGCCCCCTTCGACGAGGCGCTTCAGCTTGAGCAGGCCGGGCAGGAAGATCTTGTCCTGGACGACACCGTGCTTGATGCCTGCGCTCCTGGCGAGCCGGGCCAGTTCGAGGGCGTCGGCGAGGCCCGTCGCGGTCGGCTTCTCCGTATAGACGTGCTTGCCCGCCGCGATCGCCTTCTTGAGGGCTTCGACGCGGGCGGAGGTCACCTGGGCGTCGAAGTAGATGTCGACCGTGCCGTCCGCCAGAACGGTGTCGAGATCGGTGGACCACTCGGTGAGACCGTGCCGCTCGGCGATCTCCCTCACGGCGTGTTCGCGACGGCCGACGAGGACGGGCTCGGGCCACAGTACGTCGCCGTCCCCGAGGTCCAGCCCGCCCTCCTCACGGATCGCGAGGAGGGAGCGCAGCAGATGCTGCCGGTATCCCATCCGCCCCGTGACGCCGTTCATGGCGATCCGCACTGTCCTGCGTGTCACGAAGTTCCCTCCACACGGCCGCAGCAAGCGCTTTCTATGAGGTAGAAAGCTAGCCTGCGACAGCGGCCGGTACAAGAGCCCGCCCCGATCTCTCCCCGATCTCCCGTGCGCTCTTCCGGAGATCTCTCCCATCCCCTTCGGAGGAAGCGATGACAGTCACCCTGGCGGATGTGGCGGCCCGCGCCCGGGTGTCGCCCGCCACCGTCTCCCGCGTGCTGAACGGCAACTATCCGGTCGCCGCCGCCACCCGGGAGCGTGTCCTGCGGGCGGTGGACGAGCTGGACTACGTACTGAACGGTCCCGCCAGCTCGCTGGCCGCCGCGACCTCCGACCTGGTCGGCATCCTGGTGAACGACATCGCCGACCCGTTCTTCGGGATCATGGCCGGTGCGGCCCAGACCGAGATCGGCGGGCAGGAGGGCACCGGCAGGGCGGGCGGTGAGAAACTCGCCATCGTCTGCAACACGGGCGGCTCGCCCGAACGCGAGCTGACCTATCTGACCCTGCTCCAGCGCCAGCGGGCCGCGGCCGTCATTCTGACCGGCGGGGCGCTGGAGGATCCGCGGCACACCGCCGCGATGACCGCGAAGCTGGCGAAACTCGCGGACGCGGGTACCCGGGTGGTGCTGTGCGGGCGTCCGCCGCTGCCGGACAGCGACGCGATGGTGGCGGCGCTGGCCTTCGACAACCGGGGCGGCGGGCGGCGGCTGACGGAACATCTGCTGGCGCTGGGGCACCGGCGCATCGGCTATGTCGCGGGGCCCATGGAGCGTACGACGACCCGGCACCGGCTGGAGGGGCACCTGGCCGCGATGGCGGCGGCGGGGCCGCGGGAAGGCGGGCGGGCCGGAGGGACGGCCGAGGAGCGGGAGTCGCTGACGGTGCACGGCCCGTACACCCGCCGCTCCGGGTACGAGGCGACGCTGGAGCTGTTGCGCCGCGCGCCGGATCTGACGGCCGTGGTCGCGGCCAATGACACGGTGGCGCTGGGGGCGTGCGCGGCGGTGCGCGAGCAGGGGCTGCGCATTCCGCAGGATGTCTCGGTGGCGGGCTTCGACGATCTGCCGTTCGCGGTGGACGCGGTGCCCGCGCTGACGACCGTGCGGCTGCCACTGTACGAGGCGGGGGCGCGGGCGGGGCGGCTGGCGATGGGCACGGAGGCGCCGCCGCCGGGCGGGATCGCCACGATCGCGGCGGAGCTGATGGCACGGGCGTCGACGGCACCGCCGCGGAGCGACTGAGGCCGGGGCGTTCGGGCGGGGGCCGAGGACGCGGGCCGGGGCGCGGGTCGGGTGCTGCGGGGCCGGGGCGCGGGGCTGGGGGCGAGGACATGGGCGCGGGCCGGGGCGCGGGGCCTGTTGGCGGGTTGGCGGGTTGTCGCCAAGGGGCGGATTGATCCTTGTCGGCTGTCGACTGCCGGACTTAATGTTGACTCAGTCAAAGAAAAGGCCGGGAAGCACGGGGGTGGATCATGGCCGTCCAGGAAGTCCGCGCGTTCAACCGCTTCTACACGAATCTCATCGGGGCGCTCGACTACAGCAGGCACCTCTACACGCCGTACACGCTCACCGAGTCACGGGTGCTGTACGAGCTGGCCCACGCGCCGCGCACCGACGCCGCCGATCTGCGGGCCGAGCTGTCCCTCGACGCCGGATATCTGAGCAGACTGCTGACCAAGTTCGAGCGTGACGGGCTGGTCGGGCGCGCGCCGTCCGAGCAGGACTCACGGCGTCGGCGGATAACGCTGACACCAAGGGGGCGCGAGACCGCGGCGCTGCTCGACGAGCGGTCGCGGGAGGCCGTGGGCTCACTGCTCTCGCGGGTCGAGCCCGAGCTGCGGCCCCGGCTCACGGACGCGCTGCGGACGGTGCGGGACATCCTCGGCGACGGGCGTCCGGGTCCGGCCGGCAGGGACGGACCGGTACTGCGCGATCCGGCCCCCGGCGAGCTGGGCTGGATGGTGCAGCGCCATGGCGCGCTGTACGCGGCGGAGTACGGCTGGAACACCGAGTTCGAGGGTCTGGTCGCCGGCATCGTGGCGGACTTCGCGCGGGACCGCGACCCCCGGCTGGAGCGGGCCTGGATCGCGGAGCTGGACGGCGGTCCGGTGGGGTCGGTGATGTGTGTACGGGACGACGCGCCGGAGGCACGGGACGCCGAGCCGCACACCGCGCGGCTGCGCCTGCTGCTGGTCGAGCCGGGCGCGCGGGGGCACGGCCTCGGGGAGCGGCTGGTCGGGACGGTGGTGGAGTTCGCGCGTGAGGCGGGATACCGGGAGCTGACGCTGTGGACCAATGACATCCTGGCCGCCGCGCGCACCCTCTACCAGCGCGCGGGATTCACCCTCGTCGCCGAGAAACCGCACCACTCCTACGGAGCGGATCTCGTCGGCCAGGACTGGCGGCTGCCGCTACGGGAAGAAGCGGTCATACCTCCGGAAGGACCGCGGAAAGGAACAGGCCCATGAAGCTCGCCTTCTCGACCCTCGGGGTACCCGGGCTGCCCATACCCGAGGTCGTCGCACTCGCCTCCTCGACGGGATACCAGGGAGTGGAGCTGCGCGCCCATCCGGAAGAGCCGGTGCACCCGGGGATCGGGGCAGGTGAACGGGCCGCGGTGGTCGACGAGTTCAAGCGCGCGGGCATCGAGATCCTGACGGTCGCGGGATACACACGGGTGGCGAGCGCGACGGCCGATGAGGACCGGCTGCGCCAGGATCTGGACGGACTGCTCTGGCTGGCACGGGATCTGGGTGCCTCGTTCATCCGTGTCTTCCCGGGCGGCGGCGACCAGGACCCGGCCGACGCCGACGCGACGGCGGCGCGCCGACTGGCGACGGCGGCGGAGCTCGCGGCGGACTTCGGTGTGCGGATCCTGCTGGAGACGCATGACTCGCACCGCACGGGAGCGGACGCCGCCCGGGTGCTGGGACCGGTGGGGCATCCGCAGGTGGGGGCGGTATGGGATGTGATGCACACCTGGCTGGGCGGTGAGGACCCGGTCACCACGCATGCGGCGCTCGGCCCCTATCTGGGCTATGTGCAGGTGAAGGACATCGCCTCGGCGGAGGATCTGACACCGCTGGCGCTGGGCGCGGGGGTGCTGCCGCTGGGTGAGTGTCTGGCGCCGCTCGATGACGACTGCTGGGTGTGCTGGGAGTACGAGAAGCGCTGGTATCCGCAGGCGGCCGAGCTGCCGGGGCTGCTGGTGGCGGGCCGGGAGTATCTCGCGGGTCTCTAGGTCTGTCCGGGAGGCGGTTCCTGTCCGGGAGGCGGCGTGGAACGCGCGGGGGGGGAAGCGAGGGGCCCGCCACCGGCGCAGACAAAGGGGGGCGCACCGGTGGCGGTGTGCTGCCGGGCCGCGGGCGGCTGGAGAGGGGAGTCGGCGATCGCAGCCAGCGGCGAGGGCCGACACCGCCGCGGAGACTTACCGGCGCACACCGATAAGACGAGTGGTATGGGCCGGAGGTTCCAAAGGTCCGGAAACTCCCATGGAAGCGTCACCTGCTGGAGAGAGCCCTTGACTGGCAGTTACTTTCCGGATAAGCGTGGTTCTTTGGAAGTTTCCTTCACCCCCCTCGCAGCGCACAGCCGGAAGGAGCACCAGTGCACGACCGGACCATCTCCAGACGCGCTCTCCTCACCGCGACCGCCGTAGCGGCGGCAGCCGTTGCCGCCTCGGCCGCCCCCGTGGTGGCCGCTCCCCCGCACCTCGCCCCCCTCGCCCCGCACCGACGCGACCGGCTTCGCCGGCTCATCTCACGGATGAGTCCGGAGGAGAAGGTCGGCCAGCTCTTCGTCATGCGGGTGTACGGCCACTCCGCCACCGCCCCCGACCAGGCCGACATCGACGCCAACCTCGCCGAGATCGGGGTCCGTACCGCCGCGGAGCTGATCTCGACGTACCACGTGGGCGGCATCATCTACTTCGCCTGGGCGCACAACACCCGTGATCCCCGGCAGATCGCCGAGCTCTCCAACGGCATCCAGAAGGCGGGACTGGCCCAGGACACCCCCGTCCCGCTGCTGATCGCCACCGACCAGGAGCACGGCATCGTCGCCCGGGTGGGCAGGCCGGCCACGCTGCTGCCGGGTGCGATGGCGCTCGGCGCGTCCCGCTCGCGCGCCGACGCCCGTGACGCCGCCAGGATCGCCGGCGCGGAGCTGGCCGCCCTGGGCATCAACCAGAACTACGCGCCGGACGCGGACGTCAATGTCAACCCCGCCAACCCGGTCATCGGCGTACGGTCCTTCGGCGCCGATCCACAGGCGGTGGCCGGTATGGTCTCGGCGCAGGTGACGGGCTATCAGAGCGCGGGGATCGCCACGGCGGCCAAGCACTTCCCCGGCCACGGCGACACGAAGGACGACAGTCACTACGCGCTGCCCACCATCCACCACACCCGTGAGCAGTGGAACGAACTGGACGCACCGCCGTTCCGGGCCGCGATCGCCGCCGGTGTCACATCGATCATGACCGCGCACATCGTGGTCCCCGCCCTGGACCCGAGCGAGGACCCGGCGACGCTCTCGCGTCCCATCGTCACCGGCGTACTGCGGGAGGAGCTCGGCTACGACGGTGTCGTGGTCACCGACGCGCTCGGTATGGAGGGCGTACGGCAGAAGTACGGCGACGACCGGGTGCCTGTCCTCGCGCTCAAGGCGGGCGTCGACCAGTTGCTCAATCCGCCGAATCTGCGGATCGCCTGGAACGCGGTCCTGGCAGCGGTGAGGAGCGGCGAGATCAGTGAGGCGCGCGTCGAGGAATCCATCCTCCGTATTCTCGAACTCAAGGAACGGCTCGGCCTGTTCAGCGGGGATGCCGCCGTCCCGCTGCGGAATCTGGACCGTACGGTCGGCACCCGGGCCCATCTCGCCGCCGCCGACCGGATCGCCGAGCGGACCACCACGCTGCTCGTCAACGAGAACGGTCTGCTGCCGCTGAACCGGCGCCGGCAGCGCGATGTGCTGGTCGTCGGCGCCGATCCGGCCTCGCCGTCCGGGACGACGGGCCCACCGACCACCGTGCTCGCCACGGCCCTGACCGAGCTGGGTTTCGGCGCCACGGCCCTGTCCACCGGAACGGCCCCGAGCGCGGCACAGATCGAGGCGGCAGTGGCGGGCGCGCGGGGCAAGGACGTGGTGGTCGTGGCCACGTACAACGTCTCGGCGACCAGTTCGCAGCGCACCCTGGTCAGCGCGCTCGCCGCGACCGGTGTGCCGGTGGTCACGGTCGCCATCCGCAATCCGTACGACATCGCGGGCCTGTCCGGAGTCAAGGCGTCCCTCGCCGCGTACTCCTGGACCGATGTCGAGGTGCGGGCGGCCGCACGGGTGATCGCGGGGCGGGTGCGGCCCCGGGGCGTGCTGCCCGTGCCGGTACAGCGCGCGGACGATCCGACGCGGGTGCTGTATCCGATCGGTCATGGTCTGTCCTACTGAGCCGGACGGATCACCGGCCGGTCCGGTCCGGACCGGCCGGGCCGCTCCCCCTGACCGGCCGGGCGCACGCGGCCGTACCGCGTCAGCCCGTACCGCGTCGGCGCCGCTGTGCGTCGGCGCCGGAGCACGGCCGTGCCCGCCGTTCTCGGGTCCGAGGACTGAGAACGGCGGGCACGGTTCGACCGGGCCGCGTGGTTCCGCGGCAGACGCGCTACGGCCTCAGGGTGTGCTCCCGCTCGACCTTCTGGCGGTCGAGCTTGGCGTCGAACGGCGCCAGCGGCTTCGCCTTCGCCACGTCCTGCTGGACGGCGGCCGGGGCGACGCCCGCCCATGCCAGGATCCGGGCCGTGGCCTTCGCCTGCTGGTCCGGGACGAGACCCGCGACATTGGCGCCGTGGTTGGCACCCGGCGCGACATACACATAGCTGTCACGCGCGCCGTGGCCGAGACGGAAGGGCTCCGCACCCCACGGGTCGTTCTGCCCGTACACGAACAGCATCTGGTTCGCGTGGTGACGGACCCAGGAGTCGACGTCCGGCATCGTGGAGGGGTCGAACTTCATCGGGATGGAGCGCGGTACGAAGTTCCGCGGCGGCTGGTAGCCGTAACGGCTCAGCTTGCCCAGGTGCGGCTGCTTGATGTCGGGCGAGCCGAGCTGGGTACCCGCCTGGTAGTAGTACGGCGTGTATGTCCCCAGGCCCTGGTCCGTGTAGGCGGAGAAGCCGGAGATCGAGTCGATGGTGTCGTAGATCTCCTGGTCGGAGGCGGTGGCCGCGACCGGGATGAACTCGCAGTCGGAGAGCAGGCTGTACTGCCAGAACGCCCAGACGAAGTCGAGCACGACGGCCTCGTACGCCTTGTCCAGCGTGCCGACGGTGGTGAAGGTGGAGCCGGTGGCGTCCGCCCACTCCTGGTACGTCTTCTCCAGCGGCTCGCGCCGGACCAGCGCCTCGCGCTGCACCGCGTTGAGCTTGTCGCGGCACTCCTTGGTGCCGACCCGCTCGAAGAACCGGTCGTAGGCCGAGTCCTCCTTGTTCACCACGTCGTTGGGCGCGACGTACGCAACGACGCCGTCCATGTCACGCGGGTAGAAGCGCTCGAAGTACGTGGCGGTCATACCGCCCTTGGAACCGCCCGTGGAGAGCCACTTCTCGGGATAGATCTTCTTGAACGCCGAGAAGATCCGGTGCTGGTCGCTGGCGGCCTGCCAGATGTCCAGCTTCGACCAGTCGGCCGGCTGCGGACGGGACGGCGTGAAGAAACGGTACTCCATCGAGACCTGGTTGCCGTCGATGATCCGTGTCGGCTCACTGCGGCTCGGGTTGGTGGAGACGTTGTAGCCGCCGGTGAAGAAGACCGTCGGCCGGCTGGTGTCCTTGTGCAGCAGGGTGACGCGCTGCTGGAAGGTGCCCTTGGACGGATGACGGTGGTCAACCGGCTGGGTGTAGTTGAGAACGAAGTAGCGGTACCCCTCGTACGGCTTCTCCTGGATCAGACTCATCCCCGGGATAGCGAGGACCCGGTCCTTGATGTCGGTGGTGTCGGTGGCGGTCTGGTGGTCCGCACCCCGATCGGCGGCGGTGGCCGCACCGGCCGTGGCCACCGTGCCTATGATCAGCACGAGCGACAACAGCCATCTCAGCGCCTTGCGCATTCACACTCCCTGTGTTCATGACAGACGCCGTGAACCTAGCGGGCTGAATGCCCGACCCGCCAGTGCCATCCAGGCAGAGGATCCGGCAGAGAGACCCGGTAGAGGGATCTGGCGGAGGGATCTGGCGGAGGATCCGGTCGGTCGAGGTCGGTCGAGCCGGAGACGCCCGGGACGGCGCCGAAGGCGCGCGGACGGCGGTTCAGCCTCGCGCGGTTCAGCCTCGCGCGCGCCCGTGCCCTCCCCGGCCTTCCCCCTCACACCCCTCACACCCCTCACACCACCGCGGCCGGCTCCTCCTCGCCGAGGAAGCTCCGCCAGAGCTTGGCGTACCGGCCCTCCAGCGCGAGGAGTTCCTCGTGCGTGCCGTCCTCCACGACCCGGCCGTGGTCCATCACGACCACCCGGTCCGCGCGGGCAGCGGTGGTCAGCCGGTGGGCGACGACCAGGGTGGTACGGCGGCCCGCCAGCCGGTCGGTGGCCTGGTTGACCAGGGCCTCGCTGGCCAGGTCGAGGGCCGCGGTCGCCTCGTCGAGCAGCAGTATGTCCGGGTCGACCAGTTCGGCGCGGGCCAGTGCGATCAACTGGCGCTGTCCGGCGGAGAGATTGCGGCCCCGCTCGGCGACCTCGTGCAGATAGCCGCCCTCCAGCGTGGCGATCATCTCGTGCGCGCCGACCGCGCGGGCCGCGGCCTCCACATCCGCGTCGCGCGCCTCGGGACGCCCGTAGGCGATGGCGTCACGGACCGTACCGGCGAAGAGATACGCCTCCTGCGGTACGACCCCGAGCCGGTGCCGATACGCCGTCAGATCCAGCTCCCGCAGATCGGTGCCGTCCACGGTGACCCGGCCGCCGGTCGGATCGTAGAACCGCGCGACCAGTTTGACGAGGGTCGACTTGCCCGCGCCGGTCTCGCCGACGAAGGCGACCGTCTGGCCCGCCGGTATCCGCAGATCGACACCGCTGAGGGCGGCATCCGCGGCGCCCCTCGGCCGCCCGCCGGTCTCCTTCTCGTACGTGATCCCGGACGCGACGTCAGACACGACGCGAGACGCCGCCCCGGACCCCGGCGCCCCGGACTCGGGTCCCTCCGACTCCAGCCCGTTGTAGGTGAACTCCACACCCTCGAAAGCGATCTCGCCGCGCAGCGACAGCACGTCCAGCGGCTCCTTCGAGGAGGCTGTCGAGGTCGGTTCCCGCAGCAGTTCCTGGATACGGCCCAGCGAGACCGTCGCCTGCTGATAGCCGTCGAAGACCTGCGAGAGCTGCTGCACGGGCGCGAAGAACAGATCAATGTAGAGCAGATACGCCACCAGCGCGCCGGTCGTCAGGGTCCCGGCCTCCACCCGCCCCGCGCCGACGATCAGCACGGCGGCGGCGGCCACGGAGGACAGGAGCTGCACGAAGGGGAAGTACACCGATATCAGCCACTGGCCGCGCACCCGGGCCGCGCGGTAGTGGTCGCTGCGTCCCGCGAAGCGCTCGGCGCCGTCCTTCTGGCGCCGGAACGCCTGGACGATCCGCAGCCCGGACACCGACTCCTGGAGATCGGCGTTGACGGCGCTGATGCGCTCACGGGCCAGTTCGTACGCCTGCACGCTCTTGCGGCGGAAGTAGACCGTACCCACGATCAGTACGGGCAGGGTCGCGAAGACCACCAGCGCGAGCTGCACGTCGATCACCAGCAGCACGACCAGAATGCCGAAGAAGGTGACGACGGAGACGAACGCCGTGACCAGACCGGTCTGGAGGAAGGTCGACAGCGCGTCCACATCGGTCGTCATCCGCGTCATGATGCGACCGGTCAGCTCACGCTCGTAGTAGTCGAGTCCGAGCCGCTGGAGCTGCGCGAAGATCTTCAGCCGCAGCGCGTAGAGGATGCGTTCGCCGGTCCGCCCGGTCTTGCGGGTCTCACCGATCTGCGCCATCCACTGGACGAGCACGGCCACCAGTCCCAGCGCCGAGGCGGCCCACACCGCGCCGAGCGCGAGCTGTTCGACGCCCTGGTCGATGCCGTGCCGGATGAGGACCGGCAGCAGCAGACTCATTCCGGCGTCGACGGCGACGAGCGCGAGACTGATCAGCAGCGGCAGTCCGAAGCCGCGCAGCAGCCGGCGCAGTCCGTACGACTCCTCGGCGGCGACGGCGCGCGCCTCGTCGACCTCCGGGGTGTCGATGGCCGGGGGCAGTGCCTCCACCTGGGCGAGCAGTTCGGGGGTGGCGCCGGGCGCCTTCGCGCCGGAGGCGGTGTACGACCTCTCCTCCCGTATCCACAGCGCGGGGGTCACTCCGCGTTCGGCGTCGAACTCGGCGTCGATCTCCCGCTGGAGGGCGCGGGCCTCCTCCGGCGACGCGATGTCCTCGGGCCCCCCGGCGGCGGGGGCGACGGGGGTGTGGCCGGGCGAGACCTCGCCCAGTTCGTCCGGGTCGGTCAGCAGCCGCCGGTAGAGGGCGGACCGCTCCTGAAGCTCCTCGTGGGTGCCGATGTCGGCGAGACGTCCGCCGTCGAGCACGGCGATACGGTCCGCCAGCCCGAGGGTGGAGCGGCGGTGGGCGATGAGCAGTGTCGTACGCCCGGCCATCACCGCGCGCAGCGCCTCATGGATCTCGTGCTCCACCCGGGCGTCGACGGCGGAGGTGGCGTCGTCGAGAAGGAGCAGCCGGGGGTCGGTGAGGATGGCACGGGCCAGGGCGATGCGCTGGCGCTGGCCGCCGGAGAGGGTCAGGCCCTGCTCGCCCACCTTGGTGTCGTAACCGGCGGGCAGTTCGCTGATGAAGCCGTGGGCCTGGGCGGCGCGGGTGGCCTTGAGGATCTCCTCCTCGGTGGCGTCCGGCTTTCCGTAGGCGACATTGGCGCGGACGGTGTCGGAGAACAGGAAGCTGTCCTCCGGTACGAGACCGATGGCGGCCCGCAGCGAGTCGAGGGTCAGTTCGCGTACGTCATGGCCGCCGACGAGGACCGCGCCGTGCGTCACGTCGTAGAAGCGGGGCAGCAGCAGCGAGACGGTGGACTTGCCGCTGCCGGAGGAGCCGACGACGGCGACGGTCTCACCGGGCCGGATCTCCATCGAGAAGCCGTCCAGTACGGGCCTGCCGTCGTCGTACGCGAACGACACGTCGTCGAACTCGACGGAGGTCACGGCGTCCGCCGGCAGTTCCTTGGTGCCGTCGTGGAGCGTCGGCTCGGTGTCGATCAGCTCCAGTACGCGTTCCACACCGGCCCGTGCCTGCTGGCCGACGGTCAGCACCACGGCGAGCATCCTGACCGGGCCGACGAGCTGGGCGAGATAGGTGGAGAAGGCGACGAACGTACCGAGGGTGATCTGACCACGGGTGGCCAGCCAGCCGCCGAGCGCCAGCATCGCGACCTGGCCGAGCGCGGGCACGGCCTGGAGCGCCGGGGTGTAGCGGGCGTTGAGCCTGATGGTGCGCAGCCGTCCGGCGAAGAGCCTGCGGCCGGCCTCCCGGAGCTTCCCGGTCTCCTGGTCCTCCTGGCCGAAGCCCTTGACGACCCGGACCCCGGAGACGGCTCCGTCGACGACCCCGGCGACGTCGGCGGCCTGTGACTGGGCGTACCAGGTGGCGGGGTGCAGCCGGGTGCGGCTGCGGCGGGCGATGTACCAGACGGCGGGAGCGACGGCCAGCGCGACCAGGGTCAGCGGCGGTGACAGCCACGCCATGATCACCAGGGACACGAGGAAGAGCAGGACGTTGCCGATGGTCATCGGCAGCATGAAGAGAAGGCCCTGGATGAGCTGGAGGTCACTGGTGGCGCGGCCGATGACCTGTCCGGTGGAGAGGCTGTCCTGGCGCCGCCCGTCGAGGCGGGCGATCGTGTCGTACATGTCCGTACGCAGATCGTGCTGGACGTCGAGCGCGAGCCGTCCGCCGTAGTAGCGCCTGATGTAGGCGGCCGCGTAGACGGCGAGCGCGGCGAGGATCAGCAGCCCCGTCCAGACGAGGAGGGAGCGGCGGCCGTCCCCGATGACATCATCGATGACGACCTTGGTGATCAGGGGGACGAAAGCCATCACCCCCATACCGGCGAGCGATGAACCGAGCGCCAGGACCACATTGCGCCGGTACCGCCACGCGTACCCGGCCAGTCGCCGTGCCCAGCCCTGCTCCGCCGCCACTGATGCCTCCCGATCGTCCTGATCTGCCGGAAGGCCCAACGCGGGCGGCGGCGGATTTCATCCCTCCGCAACAAAGCGCGGCAAAGACCGGTCCGTGGTCCTAGGACCGCGGACCGGCCTACGCCCACGCCCCGCCCCCGGCGGTCACTTCGCCGCGGCGAGGTCCTTGTGGACGGCGCGGGCGACGGCCTGGATGGTGTTGATGCCGTCGTTCATGGTCTTGTTGTCGTGTGTGAGCACGGTGATCAGATAGTTGTTGCCCTTGCCGGTGAACGCGCCGATGCTGTGCACGCGCCAGCCGTGGGTGGACCGCTGGAGCCAGCCGTTCTTGAGCTGGACGGTGGCGGAGGCGGGGGCACCCGCCGGAACGCCCCAGCGCTGGGACGAGACGACCCGCCGCATCCGGTCCAGGATGTAGCTGCGGGCGTTGTCGCTGAGCACGGTGTTCTTCGCGGTCACCAGGGTCAGCAGCTGCTGCTCGTCACGGGCGGTGATCTGGGTGAGGCCCCAGGAACCGTTCGCGCCCGGAGTGGTCTGGGTCATCCCGGCGGCCTTGAGGAACCCCTTGATCTTCGTCAGACCGAGCTGCTTCCACAGGGTGCTGGTGGCCGCGTTGTCCGACTTGGTGATCATGGCGGTGGTGAGATCGGTCTCGCGCTGGGTCAGATAGCGGTTCGTCTTCTTCGCGTCCCAGAGCAGGGTCGCGAGGACGGTGACCTTGACCACGCTGGCGGAGTCGAACTTCTGCGTCGCGCGCAGGGTGCAGCGCGTATTGGTCGTGCGGTCGTAGACCGCGACGGCGGTGGTGGACTTCCTGGACTTGAGCGCCGCGGTGATGTCCTTGGACAGCTTGGCGGCGAGGCCCGCCTTGCCCGAGGTACAGGCGACGGCCGGAGTCGCGGCCACGGCGGGCGCCGCTCCGGCGACGACCGGTACGAGCCCCGCGGCGAGGGCGACGGAGAGCGCGCCACGAGCGCGCCAGGATATTCGCTGATGAGTCATGAAGAGAGTTCCCGCCCCTGCCCCTGTCGCATCACGAGCGTGCCGTACGGCGCGCTCGCAGACATGATGCACAAGGACGGGTCAATGGTTGTATGGGCTCGAACACAATTGCTGGCCGAGACCAAATCGTGTTCGTCGCGCTCCCCCGTCGGCGCTCAGAGGTGAGTCGGCGCGAACATCCTGAGCACGGCGGGCAGCACGACCACCGAGGGACCCGGCGCGGCGAGCGACGCGGCGAGGTCCTCGCGCAGCGACTCCGGAGCCGTACGGACCGCCGGTACGCCGAAGGACTCCGCCAGCGCCACGAAGTCCGGGCGGGACAGGTCCGTACCGCTCGTCTCGCCGAAGGCGCCCGTCATGTACTCGCGCAGGATGCCGTAACCGCCGTCGTCGACGATCAGCCAGGTGACCGGGAGGCCGTACTGCCGGGCGGTGGCCAGCTCCGCTATCGAGTACATCGCGCCGCCGTCGCCCGAGACGGCCAGGACCGGTCTCGTACGGTCGGCCGCGGCGGCGCCGAGGGCGGCGGGGAAGCCGTAACCGAGGCCGCCCGCGCCCTGGGCCGAGTGCATCGGGCCCGGCCAGGCGGCCCAGGCCCAGTAGGCGAGGATCGTCATGTCCCAGAAACTGGGGGAGCTCTCGGGCAGGGCGGCGCGGACGGCGGCGAGCACCTGTCGCTCCGGAGCGAGGTCCTGGGCCTCGATCCTGGCCCGTACCTTCGCCAGGACCGTACGGACCGACTCCACGGCGGCCGGGTCCACGCCCGCCGGGTCCGGGACGGCCGGACCCCGGCGCGCGGACACCGACTCCAGCAGCGCGGACAGCGCGAGCCGGGCGTCGGCGTGGATACCGAGCGCGGGGTGGTTGGACTCCAGCTTGCCGAGGTCCGCCTCGATCTGGATCACCCGGCCACGGGGCCGGAAGGTGTGGTAGTTCGAGGAGAGCTCGCCGAGACCGGAGCCCACGACCAGCAGGACGTCCGCGTCCTCCAGGAAGTCGGTGAGATGGCGGTCCTCCAGCCAGGACTGGAGCGACAGCGGGTGGTCCCAGGGGAAGGCGCCCTTGCCCCCGTAGGTGGTGACGACCGGTGCGGACAGCTTCTCGGCGAGGGCGAGCAGCTTGCCGGAGGCGTCGGCCCGTACGACTCCGCCGCCCGCGATGACCACCGGGCGCTCGGCGTGCGACAGGGCGTGCGCCGCCACGGCGGTCAGCTCGGGGCGCGGCGGCAGCTCGCGCGGGGTGGCGTCCGGCACCGTGACGACCGGCAGCGTGGTCTCGGCGAGCAGCACGTCCTGCGGGATCTCCACCCAGACCGGACCGTGCGGGGCGGTCAACGCGGACTCCCAGGCGGCGGCGATCGCGGAGGGGATCTGCGAGGCGCTGCGGACGAGGTGCACGGACTTCACGATGTCGCGGAAGGACGCCTGCTGATCGCGGAGTTCATGCAGATAACCATGGCGACCGCCACCGAGACCGGCGGCCGGCACCTGGCTGGAGATGGCCAGCACGGGGGCCGAGGCCGAGGCCGCCTCCTGGAGCGCGGGCAGCGCGGTGAGCGCGCCGGGGCCGGTGGAGAGCAGCAGCGGGGCCGCCTCGCCGGTGACCCTGCCGTACGCGTCGGCGGCGAACCCCGCGTTGTTCTCGACACGCAGCCCGACATAGGCCAGATCGGAGCGGCGCAGGGCGTCGAACATACCGAGCGCGTGCTGTCCCGGCAGCCCGAAGACGGTGGTGGCGCCGAGTCCCCGCAGGGTCTCCACGACGAGATCGCCGCCGTTGCGCCCGGCCGGCGGATTCAGCGCGGCCCTGGTCTGCGCCTCGGTGGGGCGCGGGACCGGATCGTGGTCGTGGGTCACTTCGCCGTCCCGGCGGTGGCCGGACCGGCGGGCCCGGACGGGGCGGCGCCTCGGGCGGTGTGCCCGGCGTCGGCGTCGGTCGCGCTCGTGTGCCCGGCGTCGGTCGCGGTCGTGTGCCCGGCGTCGGTGCGGGCGGCGGCGATCCGGCGGGCCATGAGCGTGGTCAGTTCGTACGCCGTGTGGGAGGCGGCGACGGAGGTGATCTCGGCGTGGTCGTACGCGGGCGCGACCTCGACGACATCCGCCGAGACCAGATCGCAGGAGGCCAGCCCCCGGACGATCTCCAGCAACTCGCGGGAGGTGAGCCCGCCGGCCTCGGGCGTGCCGGTCCCGGGCGCGTGCGCCGGGTCGAGCACATCGATGTCGACGGAGATGTACAGCGGGCGGTCCCCTATGCGCTGCCGTAGCTGGTCGACGATCTCGTCCACTCCCCGGCGCATCACATCGGCCGAGGTGACGATGCCGAAGCCCATCCTGGCGTCGTCGTCCAGATCCCGCTTCCCGTACAGCGGGCCGCGCGTGCCGACGTGGGAGAGCGCCTCCGTGTCGAGGATGCCCTCCTCGAAGGCCCTGCGGAACGGCGTGCCGTGGGTGTACGCGGCGCCGAAGTAGGTGTCCCAGGTGTCGAGATGCGCGTCGAAGTGGAGCAGCGCGACCGGTCCGTGCTTCTTCGCCACCGAGCGCAGCAGGGGCAGCGCGATGGTGTGGTCCCCGCCGAGGGTCATCAGACGCGCGCCGGTGCCGAGCAGCTCGTCGGCGGCGGCCTCGATGGTCTCGACGGCCTCGTCGATACGGAACGGATTGGCGGCGATGTCCCCGGCGTCCGCGACCTGGGCGAGCGCGAAGGGCGAGGCGTCCTGCGCCGGGTTGTACGGGCGCAGCAGCCGGGACGCCTCACGGATCGCGTTACCGCCGAACCGCGCGCCCGGCCGGTAGGAGACCCCGGTGTCGAAGGGGACGCCGACGACGGCGACATCGGCGGTGCCGACCTCGTCCAGCCGGGGCAGCCGGGCGAACGTGGCCGGTCCCGCGTACCGCGGGACGCGGGACGAGTCGACGGGGCCGCGCGGGCCGTCCTCACGGTCGGCCGTGGCCGGGTGTACCTGTCCGTTGCTGCTCATCGTCGGGCCTTTCCTGGAGATGCGTGCGGCCGCGGCACCGCTCCGCGCCGTGCCGCCTTGCTCGGGTCCTGCTCTCGTCCTGCTCCGGTCCTGCTCTTGCCTTGCTCCGGTCTCGCTCCGGTCGGTCCGGATCCACGCCAATCGGTCCGGGTCACCGCCTCAAGAATGGACCGGCTCCCCGACAAGCGGTCGGGCCTGTGGACAACTTGTCCCCAGCCCTGTGGACAACTGCTCTCGGGCCAGGGGCGCCACCGGTCCGCCCCGTCCGCCCGTCATGACCGCGGGCGGCCGGAAAGCGACGCTGAAGTGTACGTTTCCCCGGCTCCTCGGCTCCGCGGCGGTGACGCTGTGACGCGTACGACCGGTCCGCGGCTTCCCCACCCCTGGACACCTCTGCTGACTGCCGGGTAACTTTTTCTGAGCAAGCGCTTACCCGAAAGCTCCCGCAGGAGGTTTTCCCGTGCGTCGTACCGTCTACAACGAGGACCACGAGGCGTTCCGGGAGACCATCCGCGCCTTCATCGAGGCCGAGGTCGTCCCGGTCTACGACGAGTGGTACGCGGCGGGCCAGGCGCCCCGCGACTTCTACCACCAGCTCGGTGAGCTGGGCGTCTTCGGGATAGAGGTGCCGGAGGAGTACGGCGGCGCGGGCGAGGAGTCGTTCAAGTTCCAGGCGGTCATGACCGAGGAGGCCGCGCGCGCCGGTGTCTCCTTCGGCGGCTCCGGCGTCCATGTCGCGCTCTGTCTGCCCTACTTGAAGGCGTACGCGACCGACGAGCAGAAGAAGCGCTGGCTGCCGGACTTCGTCAGCGGGCGGACCATGTACGCGATCGCCATGACCGAGCCGGGCACCGGCTCCGACCTGGCCGGGATGAAGACGACCGCCCGGCTCTCCGACGACGGTACGCACTATGTGCTCAACGGCGCCAAGACCTTCATCACCGGCGGTGTCCACGCGGACCGTGTCATCGTCTGCGCCCGTACCGCCGCCCCGACCGCCGAGGACCGGCGCCACGGGATCTCCCTGCTGGTCGTGGACACGAAGTCCGAGGGGTACGCGGTCGGCCGCAAGCTCGACAAGCTGGGGCTGAGGACGTCCGACACCGCCGAACTGTCCTTCACCGATGTCAGGGTCCCGGTCGGAGATCTGCTCGGCGAGGAGAACGAGGGCTTCTCCTACCTCGGCCAGAATCTGCCCCAGGAGCGTCTGGGCATCGCCGTCGGCGCCTATGCGCAGGCCGCCGCCGCGGTGCGGTTCGCGCAGCGGTACGTGCAGGACCGGACGGTCTTCGGCAAGTCCGTGGCGTCCTTCCAGAACACCAAGTTCGAACTGGCCGCCTGCAAGGCCGAGGTGGACGCGGCGGAGGCCGTCGTCGACCGCGCGCTCGAAGCCCATGACCTGGGTGAGCTCTCCGCCGCCGAGGCCGCGTCCGCGAAGCTCTTCACCACCGAGGTCGCGCACCGCGTCATCGACAGGTGCCTCCAGCTCCACGGCGGCTACGGCTATATGAACGAGTACCCGATCGCCCGGCTGTACGCGGACAACCGCGTCAACCGGATCTACGGCGGCACCAGCGAGGTCATGAAGATGATCATCGCCAAGTCGATGGGCCTCTGAGCCCTCCTCCACGATCGGCCGTCACCGTCCGGGATACCGCAGTCCCGGACGCCACCGTCCCGGATGCCATGGTCCGGGGCGACACGACCCAGGGCGTCACGATCCGGGGCGTCACGATCCGGGGCGTCACCGTCGGAGCAGCCCTGCCTCGTTCAGCAGATACGCGGTCATCGGGTCGTAGAAGCGCGGGTCCGTGACATGGTCGTCCAGCGGGACCGTCACGTCCATCGTGCCCTCCGCCTCGGCGAGGAAGAGCGCGGGGTCGTTGCAGTCCGCGTAGCCGACCGAGTCCAGCCCGCGCTGCGCCGCGTACCCCGCCCAGCCGTGGTCCGCGACCACCAGATCCGGCAGCGGTCCGCCCTCGCCCTCCAGAGCGTCCAGGATCGCCCGCATGGGCTCCGGCGAGTGGGTGTGCCAGAGGGTCGCGCCGCGCTCCAGCATCGCGACATCGGCGAACTGGAAGACCATGCCCTCGTCGGCGGTGAGTCCGCCGGGGATCCGTACGATCTCGCAGCCCGCGGCCCGCAGCGCGTCCGCGGTCTGCCGGTGCACGTCGAGCAGCCCGCCCGGGTGGCCGGTCGCGAACAGCACGCGCTCCCGGGCCAGGACGGCTTTGCGCAACCGCGTGGCCATCCGCTCCAGGGCCCCTACGGTCAGCTCGGGGTCGATGGTGTCCTGGCCGGTCCGGTGCTCGGGATCGTCGTTGACCCCGCACCGCTCGGCCATCACGGCGAGGACGTCCTGCTCATCGGTCCAGCGGTCCCCCAGCTCCAGGCCCAGCCAGTAGTGGCGGTCACCGTTGGCGAGCTTGCGGTAGTGGGAGAGATTGTTGTCGCGGGGGGTGGCCACGTCTCCGGCGATACGGGTGCGGACGAGGTGGTCGACAAGGGCGGCGCGGCTGGGTATCGGCATGAGCCCATTGTGCCGTCAGGCATACGCACCGCGCGGGGTGTCCGGGTCTCCGGACCGCGCCCCGCCCCTCGGCCGCTCTCGGCCCTCTCCGGCCGGATCCACGCGCCGTCGGCCGCCGGACCGGAGCGGATCGCCCCTTGCCTGCCCCGGACCACGCCGGGGGCGCCGGAGGCACCGCGCCGTCGCCCCCGGCGCGGTCCGCTACGCCACCCCGGGCACCCCAGGCACCCCGGCCTCGTCGCCCAGCGCCGCGAAGGCGCCGTGCGCGAGCCGGCGCAGCAGGGACTCCGTCGCCGCGCGCCCCGGCAGGCCGCTCCCGCGCGCCCCGAGGTGCGGCGTCGAGTTCAGCAGTCCGAAGACGGCGTGGACCGCGCCGCGCGCCTGGGTCTCCGGCACGTCCGGGTACAGCTTCCGTACGACCTCGACCCACAGCTCCACATACTGCCGCTGGAGCTGTCGCACCAGCTTGCGGTCGCTGTCCCTCAGACGGTCCAGCTCCCGGTCGTGGAGGGTGATCAGCGGGCGGTCGTCGAGGGCGAAGTCGATATGGCCGTCGATCAGCGAGGCCAGTACGGCGGCCGGGTCCCCGTCCGCCCCCGCCCCGCGCACCCGTAGCCTGCCGCCGTCCAGCAGCCGTCCGCTGATACCGACGAGCAGTTCGGCGAGCATCGCGTCCTTGCCCGCGAAATGGCGGTACAGACCGGGGCCGCTGATACCGACGGCCGCCCCTATCTCATCGACGCCGACCCCGTGGAATCCACGCTCGGCGAAGAGGCGCGCGGCGTGCTTGAGGATCTGCTCGCGGCGGGTCGGGGCGGCGGTCCTGATGCTCATGGGAAATCATTCTAGACAGGGCTGTTAGCGGTCGTTAACCTTATGGCGACAACGTTAACGCTCACTAACCCGGTGCGTGTCCGACGGGCCCGCCGACGAGTGCGGCGTCGCCCGGCGACGCCCGGCGACCGGCCAAGCGAGGAGCTACGAGCGATGCAGCAGGCACCCGTGCTGGCGAGCGCCGCGGATCCGGCCTCCGAGTCCTGGCGGATCAACGAGGCGGCGCACGAGGAGCTGGCCGCCGGTCTGCGCGCCCGGCTCGCCGCGGCGCGGCTGGGCGGCGGCGAGAAGGCCCGTGCCCGACACACCGCGCGCGGGAAGCTGCTGCCGCGCGACCGGGTGGACACCCTGCTCGACCCCGGCTCGCCCTTTCTGGAGCTGGCGCCGCTCGCGGCCGAGGGGATGTACGGCGGCGCGGCCCCGGCCGCCGGGGTGATCGCCGGGATCGGCCGGGTCAGCGGCCGTGAGGTGGTGATCGTCGCCAATGACGCCACGGTCAAGGGCGGCACGTATTACCCGATGACGGTGAAGAAACACCTCCGCGCCCAGGAAGTGGCCCTGGAGAACAGACTGCCGTGTCTGTATCTCGTGGACTCCGGCGGCGCCTTCCTTCCGATGCAGGACGAGGTCTTCCCCGACCGGGACCACTTCGGACGGATCTTCTACAACCAGGCCAGGATGTCCGGCGCCGGTATCCCGCAGATCGCGGCGGTGCTCGGGTCCTGCACGGCGGGCGGCGCCTATGTCCCGGCGATGAGCGACGAAGCGGTGATCGTGCGCGGTCAGGGCACGATCTTCCTGGGCGGGCCGCCGCTGGTGAAGGCCGCGACGGGCGAGGTCGTCACGGCCGAGGAGCTGGGCGGCGGCGAGGTGCACTCCCGGGTCTCCGGTGTCACCGACCATCTCGCGGAGGACGACGCGCACGCGCTGCGGATCGTGCGCACCATCGTCTCCACCCTCCCCGCGCGGGGCGCGCTCCCCTGGTCCGTCGAGCCGGTCGAGGAGCCCAAGTCCGATCCCGCCGGGCTGTACGGAGCGGTGCCGGTGGACTCCCGTACGCCCTACGACGTCCGTGAGGTGATCGCGCGGCTGGCCGACGGCTCGCGGTTCGCCGAGTTCAAGGCCGAGTTCGGTACGACGCTGGTGACGGGGTTCGCGCGGATCCACGGCCATCCGGTCGGGATCGTCGCCAACAACGGCATCCTGTTCTCCGAGTCCGCCCAGAAGGGCGCGCACTTCATCGAGCTGTGCGACCAGCGCGGTATCCCGCTGCTCTTCCTCCAGAACATCTCCGGCTTCATGGTCGGCAGGGACTACGAGGCGGGCGGGATCGCCAAGCACGGCGCGAAGATGGTCACGGCCGTGGCGTGCACACGGGTGCCGAAGCTGACGGTCGTGATCGGCGGTTCGTACGGGGCGGGCAACTACTCGATGTGCGGGCGGGCCTACTCCCCCCGCTTCCTGTGGATGTGGCCCAACGCCAAGATCTCGGTCATGGGCGGCGAGCAGGCGGCGTCCGTGCTGGCGACCGTCAAGCGCGACCAGATCGAGGGGCGCGGCGAGGAGTGGCCGGCCGAGGACGAGGAGTCGTTCAAGGCGCCCATCCGCGCCCAGTACGAGACCCAGGGCAATGCCTATTACGCGACCGCGCGCCTCTGGGACGACGGTGTGATCGACCCGCTGGAGACCCGGCAGGTGGTGGGTCTGGCCCTGACCGCGTGTGCCAACGCCCCACTGCCCCAGAGGGACAGCGCGGCGTCCGGCTTCGGCGTCTTCCGGATGTGAGGGTGGGAATGTTCGACACGGTTCTGATCGCCAACCGCGGCGAGATCGCGGTGCGTGTCATCCGTACCCTGCGGACTCTGGGGGTGCGCTCGGTCGCGGTCTTCAGCGACGCGGACGCGGACGCCCGGCATGTGCGGGAGGCCGACACGGCGGTGCGTATCGGCCCGGCCGCCGCGTCCGAGAGCTATCTCTCCGTCGAGAGGCTGCTGGCCGCCGCGGCCCTCACGGGGGCGCAGGCGGTCCACCCGGGCTATGGCTTCCTCGCGGAGAACGAGGCCTTCGCGCGGGCCTGCGCGGACGCGGGGCTGGTCTTCATCGGACCGCCCGCCTCCGCCATCGAGCTGATGGGCGACAAGATCCGTGCCAAGGAGACGGTACGGGCGGCGGGGGTCCCGGTGGTGCCCGGCTCCTCGGGCAGCGGGCTGACCGACGCGGAACTGGCCGCCGCGGCCGCGGAGATCGGCATGCCGGTGCTGCTCAAGCCCTCGGCGGGCGGCGGCGGCAAGGGCATGCGGCTGGTGCGCGCGGAGTCCCTGCTCGCCGAGGAGATCGCGGCGGCCCGGCGGGAGGCGCGGTCCTCCTTCGGGGACGACACGCTGCTGGTGGAGCGGTGGGTGGACCGGCCGCGCCATATCGAGATCCAGGTGCTGGCGGACACCCACGGGAATGTGGTGCATCTCGGCGAGCGGGAGTGCTCGCTCCAGCGCCGCCATCAGAAGGTCATCGAGGAGGCGCCGTCCGTTCTGCTGGACGAGGCGACCCGCGCGGCGATGGGCGAGGCGGCGGTCCAGGCGGCCCGCTCGTGCGGATACGCGGGCGCGGGGACGGTCGAGTTCATCGTGCCCGGCCGCGATCCGGCCTCGTACTTCTTCATGGAGATGAACACCCGTCTCCAGGTGGAGCATCCGGTCACGGAGCTGGTCACGGGCCTCGATCTGGTCGAGTGGCAGCTACGGGTCGCCGCCGGCGAGGAACTGCCCTTCGCGCAGGCCGGCATCACCCTCACCGGCCACGCGGTGGAGGCCCGGATCTGCGCGGAGGACCCCGCGCGGGGGTTCCTGCCCACGGGCGGTACGGTCCTGGCGCTGCGCGAGCCGCGGGGCGACGGGGTACGGACGGATTCGGGCCTCTCCGAGGGTTCGGACGTCGGCAGCGCCTACGACCCGATGCTCTCCAAGGTCATCGCCCACGGCCCCGACCGCGCCACGGCCCTGCGCAGACTGCGCGCGGCCCTCGCCGGGACCGTCACCCTGGGCGTCACCACGAACGCCGGCTTCCTCCGCCGGCTCCTCGCCCACCCCTCGGTGGTCGCGGGCGATCTCGACACGGGTCTGGTCGAGCGGGACGCGGAGTCCCTGCTTCCGGACGGGGTCCCGCCGGAGGTCTACGCGGCGGCGGCGGCGGTCCGCGAGGCGGAGCTTCGGCCGCCCGCGACCGCGGGATGGGTGGACCCCTTCTCCGTACCGGACGGCTGGCGTCTGGGCGGCGAACCCGTCCCCGTGACGCACCGGTTGCGGGTGCCGGGACTCGAACCCGTCACGCACCGGGTGCTCCCCGGCGACCGGTCCCGGGTGGAGCCCACGCGGGTCACGGTCACCGGCTCGGTGGACGGTGTGACCCACACCTTCCACCGGGCGGGCGACTGGCTCGGCAGGGACGGGGAGAGCTGGCATGTGGTGGACTTCGACCCCGTCGAGGCCGCCCTGCGCGGAGGCGGCGCGGCCGGCGGGGCGGACTCACTGGTCGCGCCCATGCCGGGCACCGTCACCGTGGTCAAGGTGGCGGTCGGGGACGAGGTGACCGCCGGGCAGAGTCTGCTCGTCGTCGAGGCGATGAAGATGGAGCACGTCATCTCCGCCCCGCACGCGGGCACCGTCACCGAGCTGGATGTCACCCCCGGCTCCACCGTCGCCATGGACCAGATCCTGGCGGTCGTCACCCCCGCGCCCGAGCCGGACACCGCACCCGCACCCGGTCCCGGTCCCGCCACAGCACCGGACACCGCCGTCCCCCAGGAGGAGTCATGACCGACGGACTGCCCATGGCCGTCCCCGCGGAGGGACTGCCGCCCCAGGTCCGTATCCACGAGGTGGGCGCGCGCGACGGGCTCCAGAACGAGAAGTCCGTCGTACCGACCGAGGTCAAGGCCGAGTTCATCCACCGGCTCGCGGATGCCGGGCTCACCACCATCGAGGCCACCAGCTTCGTACGCCCCGAGTGGGTGCCCCAGCTCGCGGACGCCGAGGAGCTGTTCCCCCTCCTCGGCGACCTGGGGGCGGAGGTCGCGCTCCCCGTCCTCGTGCCGAACGCGCGGGGCCTCGACCGCGCCATCGCCCTCGGGGTCCGCCGTATCGCCGTGTTCGGCAGCGTCACCGAGTCCTTCGCCAAGGCCAATCTCAACCGTACGGTCGACGAATCACTCGCCATGTTCGCGCCGGTGATCGAGCGGGCCCGCGCGGACAAGATCCATGTCCGCGGCTATCTCTCCATGTGCTTCGGCGACCCCTGGGAGGGTCCTGTCCCCGTCCACCAGGTCGTCAGGGTCGCCAAGGCCCTGATGGACCTGGGGTGTGACGAGCTGAGCCTCGGCGACACCATCGGCGTCGCCACCCCCGGGCATGTGCAGACCCTCCTCGCCGGGCTGAACGAGGAGGGCGTGCCGACCAACGCCCTCGGTGTGCACTTCCACGACACCTACGGCCAGGCACTCGCCAACACCTTCGCCGCGCTCCAGCACGGTGTGACCACGGTGGACGCCTCGGCGGGCGGCCTCGGCGGCTGCCCGTACGCGAAGAGCGCCACCGGAAACCTCGCCACCGAAGACCTCGTGTGGATGCTCGAAGGCCTCGGTGTCGAGACCGGCGTCGATCTCGGCCGGCTCACCGCCACCAGCGTGTGGCTGGCCGAACGGCTGGGCCGCCCCAGCCCCTCCCGTACCGTCCGAGCCCTCTCCCACAAGGAGTGACGCACCCATGTCCCTGGACCACCGGCTCTCGGCCGATCACGAAGAACTGCGGCGCACCGTCGAGGAGTTCGCCCATGACGTCGTGGCGCCCAAGATCGGCGACTTCTACGAGCGCCACGAGTTCCCGTACGAGATCGTCCGTGAGATGGGGCGGATGGGCCTGTTCGGGCTGCCGTTCCCCGAGGAGTACGGCGGTATGGGCGGTGACTATCTCGCGCTCGGTATCGCCCTCGAAGAGCTGGCCCGCGTCGACTCCTCCGTGGCGATCACCCTGGAGGCCGGGGTCTCGCTCGGCGCCATGCCCATCCATCTCTTCGGTACGGAGGAGCAGAAGCGCGAGTGGCTGCCCGGTCTCTGCGCGGGCGAGGTCCTCGGCGCGTTCGGTCTGACCGAGCCCGAGGCCGGTTCGGACGCGGGCGGCACCCGCACCACCGCCGTGCGCGACGGCGACAGCTGGGTGATCAACGGCAGCAAGTGCTTCATCACCAACTCCGGGACGGACATCACCGGTCTGGTCACGGTCACGGCCGTCACCGGCCGCAAGGACGACGGCCGTCCGGAGATCTCCTCGATCATCGTCCCGTCCGGCACCCCCGGCTTCACCGTCGCCGCCCCGTACTCCAAGGTCGGCTGGAACGCCTCGGACACCCGTGAGCTGTCCTTCTCGGACGTACGGGTCCCGCTGGCGAATCTGCTCGGCCAGGAGGGCCGGGGATACGCCCAGTTCCTCCGTATCCTCGACGAGGGCCGGATCGCGATCTCCGCGCTGGCGACCGGTCTCGCCCAGGGATGTGTGGACGAGTCGGTGGCCTACGCGAAGCAGCGGCAGGCGTTCGGGCGGCCGATCGGCGCCAACCAGGCCATCCAGTTCAAGCTCGCCGACATGGAGATGCGCGCGCACATGGCGCGGATCGGCTGGCGGGACGCGGCCTCGCGGCTGGTGCGCGGTGAGCCGTTCAAGAAGGAGGCGGCGCTGGCGAAGCTGTACTCGTCGACGGTCGCCGTCGACAACGCCCGCGAGGCCACCCAGATCCATGGCGGCTACGGCTTCATGAACGAGTATCCGGTGGCCAGGATGTGGCGCGACTCCAAGATCCTGGAGATCGGCGAGGGCACCAGCGAGGTCCAGCGGATGCTGATCGCGAGGGAACTGGGCCTGCCGAGCTGAGCCGGGGGACGGATACCGGGGGACGGATACGGCGGCGGGGAGGAGCCGGTGCCACGGCCCCTCCCCGCGCATATGTCCGCACCTCCCCCGCGCGCGTGTCCGCTACCTCCCCGCGCGTGTGTCCGCGTGCCGGTCCGTCAGCCGGCCGGCCAGGGCACCAGCGGTGAGCGGTAGTAGTCGATACCGAGCGCCGTCATACGCGGCCCCTGGGCCGCCAGCCGCACCTTGTACGTGTCCCAGTCGTGCGTGGCCACCGGGGACCAGCCCAGTTCCGCGACGCCCAGCAGCCGTGGGAACGCCATGAACTCCAGCTGGTCGCTGGTGACGAGGGTCTCCGTCCAGAGCGGGGCCTCGATGCCGAGCACCGCGCTCTCGGGTACGCCCGCGCCGGCGAGATAGGTCGCCGGATCCCAGCCATAGGAGCGGTCCACCTCGGTGTAGCCGGCCCAGGACTGGCCCAGCGCGGTGCTTCTGTCGTACTTCATGTCCAGGTACACCCGGTCCGCCGGGGAGAGGATCAGCCCGGTGCCCTTCTTGGCCGCCGCCGCGACCTGCGCGCGCTCGGCGGCGCCCGTGGCGTCGTAACCCCAGTACTGGGCGACGGCCCCCGCGACCGGGGTGGCACCGGTGAGCTGATGCCAGCCGACGACGGTCTTGCCGTACTTCCGTACGGCGGCCTGCGCCCGGTCCATGAAGGCCACATAGTCGGCGTGGCTGGTGGCGTGCGCCTCGTCACCGCCGATGTGGAGGTACTTGCCCGGGGTGAGCGCGGCCAGCTCGCGCACCACGTCGTCCACGAAGTCGTACGTGACCTCCTTCGCCACGCACAGCGAGCTGAAGCCGACACTCGTGCCCGTGTAGAGCGGGGGCGCGACACCGTCGCAGTTCAGCTCGGCGTACGAGGCGAGCGCGGCGTTGGTGTGGCCCGGCATGTCGATCTCCGGGATGACCTCCAGCTCCCGGGAGGCCGCGTAGCGCACCAGGTCGCGGTACTGGTCCTTGGTGTAGTAGCCGCCGGGCCCGCCGCCCACCTGGGTGGAACCGCCGTACGTGGCCAGCCTCGGCCAGGAGTCGACGGCGATCCGCCAGCCCTGGTCGTCGGAGAGGTGCAGATGCAGCTTGTTGATCTTGTAGAGGGCCAACTGGTCGATATAGAGCTTGACCTGGTCGGCCGTCAGGAAGTGCCGGGAGACATCGAGCATCGCGCCCCGGTAGGCGTAGCGCGGGGTGTCCGTGATGGTGCCGCCCGCGACCGTCCAGGGACCGCGCTGCCCGGTCCGCTTCTCCACCGGGGCGGGCAGCAGCTGGCGCAGGGTCTGGACCCCGTGGAAGAGTCCGGCGGGCTCTCGGGCGGTGATCGTGACACCGTGCCGCCCGGACTCCAGCCGGTAGCCCTCCGCGCCCAGACTCCGCTCGCCCGCGCCGAGCCGCAGCCTGATGCCGCCCGGCGCCTGCCGGTCGGTGACCGGCAGGGTGTAGCCGGTGGAGGGGCGCAGCACTCCGGCCAGATAGGAACCGATCCGCCGGGCCTCGCGCGTGTCGTCGCGCGAGCGGCCGTCGACCAGGATGCGGGTCGCCGCGGTGATGGCGTACGGCGAGCCGCCCGCCCGCACCCGCTGCGGCGCGGGCACGATCTGGTCCAGTGGACGCGCGGCTCCGGAACCGCTCCGAGATCCGGAAGCGCTCTGGGATCCGGAACCGCCCTGCGAACCGGAACCGGAACCGGCGTGCGGGCGGTCTCCGTGGAGGGCCGCGGAGCCCGCGGGCACCGGGCCCGTGGCTCCGATGCCGGCGACACCGGCCGCCGCGACGAGCAGCAGCGAGCCGAACAGCCGGGGTAACGCTCTGCGGTGTGCCACAACGTTTCTCACGAGGTCGTCCCTTCGACGGGGTACTCACCTGTGGTGCCGGGCGTTGAACTCCCCCCATGGGACCCGCGAGCCCCACCGGCGGTCAAGGTGTAGACCAATTTCCGCCCTTCTGGCGGAAGAGTCCCCGCCTGGGGGAGTTCACCGCCGCCGGGTCACCGCCGCCGGGTCACCGCCGCCGAACAGACCGCCCTGAAGCGGCCCACCGTCCGTTCCCCCTTTCGGCCCTGAATGGGACCGACTCCTGCCCGATTCCGGGCAGATTTCTTGCAAACGTCCTCCTCTACCCGCAATATCAACGAGTGCTGGAACGCCACACGTCGTACGACGACCTCATCGACCATCTCGTCCGCAGCACCGCGCTCCGGCGCGGCGAGGCGGCCCGGGTGGTGCTCGACGTGCTGGCGTACTTCGACGAGACGACCGAGGAGTTCGTCCGCCGCCGCCACCGGGAGATGCAGGGCGCCGGCGGCACCAACGCGGAGATCTTCGAGCGGATCGCGGCCGAGCTGCCGCACCGGGCGGTGGCACCGCCGGAGCTCTCGCTCCGGCAGCTGCGCCGCATCGTCTACGGCTGAGGCGATCACGAACCGATCAGCGATCATGAACCGATCAGGAGGGGCAGAGACCGTATGTGCGGAATCGTCGGATACATCGGCAGGCGTGATGTGGCACCACTGCTGCTGGAGGGTCTTCAGCGGCTGGAGTACCGCGGGTACGACTCGGCGGGAGTGGTCATCACCGCCAAACCGGCCGCGGGCAAGGCCGCCACGCTGAAGATGGTCAAGGCCAAGGGCCGGGTCCGTGATCTGGAGGCCCGCGTGCCCAAGCGCTTCGCGGGCACCACCGGTATCGCGCACACCCGCTGGGCCACCCACGGCTCGCCGAGCGACGAGAACGCGCATCCGCACATGGACGCCGAGGGCAAGGTCGCGCTCGTCCACAACGGCATCATCGACAACGCCTCCGAGCTGCGGGTGAAGCTGGAGGCGGACGGGGTGGTGTTCCTCTCCGAGACCGACACCGAGGTGATGACCCATCTCATCGCCCGCTCCCAGGCCGCCACCCTGGAGGAGAAGGTCCGCCAGGCGCTCCAGCTCATCGAGGGCACCTACGGGATCGCCGTGCTGCACGCCGACTTCCCGGACCGTATCGTCGTCGCGCGCAACGGCTCCCCGGTCGTCCTCGGCATCGGCGAGAAGGAGATGTTCGTCGCCTCCGACGTGGCCGCCCTCGTCTCGCACACCCGCCAGGTCGTCACCCTCGACGACGGCGAGATGGCCACCCTCAAGGCCGACGACTTCCGTACGTACACGACCGAGGGCTCCCGTACCTCGGCCACGCCGACCACCGTGGAGTGGGAGGCCGAGTCGTACGACATGGGCGGCCACGACACGTATATGCACAAGGAGATCTCGGAGCAGCCGGACGCCGTGGACCGGGTGCTGCGCGGCCGGATCGACGACCGCTTCGCCACCGTGCATCTCGGCGGCCTCAATCTGGACGCCCGCGAGGCGCGCGGGGTGCGCCGGATCAAGATCCTGGGCTGTGGCACCTCGTACCACGCGGGGCTCATCGGCGCGCAGCTCATCGAGGAGCTGGCGCGGATCCCCGCGGACGCCGAGCCCGCCTCCGAGTTCCGCTACCGCAATCCGGTCGTGGACCCCGACACGCTCTATGTCGCGGTGTCCCAGTCCGGTGAGACGTACGACGTGCTGGCCGCGGTGCGGGAGCTGAAGCGCAAGGGCGCGCGGGTGCTGGGTGTGGTCAATGTCGTGGGCTCGGCGATCGCCCGGGAGACCGACGGCGGGGTCTATGTGCACGCGGGCCCGGAGGTCTGTGTCGTCTCCACCAAGTGCTTCACCAACACCGTGGTCGCCTTCGCGCTGCTGGCGCTGCATCTCGGCCGTATCCGGGATCTGTCGGTCGCCGACGGCAAGCGGGTCATCGAGGGGCTGCGCAGACTGCCCGCCCAGATCTCCGAGATCCTGGCGACGGAGGACGCCATCGCGAAGCTGGCGGCCCAGTACGCGGACTCCGCCTCGATGATGTTCATCGGGCGCGTGCGCGGTTATCCCGTGGCACTGGAGGCCTCCCTGAAGCTCAAGGAGATCTCCTACATCCACGCCGAGGCCTATCCCGCCTCGGAGCTGAAGCACGGGCCGCTCGCGCTGATCGAGCCGGCGCTGCCGACGGTCGCGATCGTCCCCGACGACGAGCTGCTGGAGAAGAACCGCGCGGCGCTGGAGGAGATCAAGGCGCGCAGCGGTCCGATCCTGGCGGTGGCGCACCAGCCGCAGGAGAAGGCCGACCACACGATCGTGGTACCGAAGAACGAGACCGAGCTGGACCCGATCCTGCTGGGCATCCCGCTCCAGCTCCTGGCGTACCACACGGCGCTGGCGCTGGGCCGGGACATCGACAAGCCCAGGAATCTCGCGAAGTCCGTCACCGTCGAGTAGCCGGGCAGGGCCCCGGCGGAGGCTGTGAGAGTGCCCCCAGCGCATGCCGCCCGGCGCGCTGGGGGCACTCTCCGGTAGGGGCCGGCGCTGCCCGGACACCGGCCCGCGGCTGCCTCAGCCGGTGGCCGTCACCCCCCGGCCGGCAGCACGACGACGCGGCAGCGCGGTCGGCCACTTGGCGAGCGCGGCCGTCGCTCCGTACCAGGCGGCGAGACCCGCCACGGCGGCGATCCAGCCTCCTGTCCTGGCGAGACCCGTGCTCTCGGCGAACTGTCCGACGGCGAGCAGCAGCAGTGCGACGGTGAGCAGTCCGTACGCCCCCTGGAACAGCGGCCCCGCGCCCGCCGCGCCAAGGGTGAGGCTGAGCGCGAGCAGCGCCCACAGGAGGAGGAAGAGGCCAGCCGCGTCGGCGGAGATCTGATCGCCGACGCCCGTCCCCCAGGTGAACCAGAAGGCTCCGAGGCCCGCGAAGGCCGTACCGGTGAATGAGTCGCCCGACCGGAATCCGAGCAGCCCGGCGACGAAGAGCGCGACACCGCCGACGTACAGCGCGAGCGGGACGGCGTCGGCCGCCGTCGCTCCGTCGATGACGGCGGTGTGGCCGATGCCGAAGGCGAGCAGGGTGAGTCCGAGCGCGAGATGGCCGAGAACCGAAGTCGAAGTGGTGCTTCCCGCAGAGACGTCGTTGTCCACGGCGGGCTCCCTTCATGATGTGCGGGTGTGGTGTGTCCCAGCGGCCGTTATGTACCCTTCACAAGCGCACGATTCACCTCTACGCGTGAGTAAATTCACGTTGGGCGCAAGGGAGTTGACACTAAGTCAGCCGGTGTGAAGCGCGGATGGGCAAAGCCGGACCGCACCACGCGCCACGCCGGACCTGAGGCCCGAGGGCCGGTCGGCTCCGGCCCGAGGGGAACGGCCGACCGGGAACGGCCGGACCGGACCGGGCCCGACCGTCAGGGAATCACCACGACGGGCCGCTGCGCACGGCGCGCGAGCCGTCCCGCCACCGAGCCGAAGATCCGCCCGACGATGCCGTGCGTGGAGCCCACGACGATCGCGTCGGCCGAATACTCCTCGCCGACCTCTTCGAGTTCATGGCAGATGTCACCGCCGCGCTCGACCAGGATCCACGGCACCTCGGCGAGGTAGTCCGCGCAGGCCAGTTCGAGACCGAGCACCTCGGTGCGGTGGTCCGGTACGTCCACGAAGACCGGGGGTTCGCAGCCCGCCCAGACCGTGGTCGGGAGCCGGTTGGCGACATGGACGATGATCAGGCCGGAGCTCAGTCGCTTGGCCATACCGATGGCGTACGCGAGCGCCCGCTCACTGGATGTCGAGCCGTCGAAGCCGACCACCACTCCGTGGCGGAAGGCGGGATCGCAGGATGCATGGGTCTGTTCCGCCGCTCGCAGGTCCGACAGAGGGTCGGCCACCCGCTTGCGGTCTGCGGGTTCGGGGATTTCGTGACCAGCCATGGCGTCTCGGCTAAAGAGGTCCTCTTGGGAAGGGACAACAATGGGCGTGGTGGGTGGTGCCGTGTCCGGGAATCATCTTCCCAATCCGTACCCATAAGGGTACGGCGACACTCTTCTCATGCCCAGAGCCCGCCGCCCCACACGCGGCGTTCCAGGGAGCATGCACGAGGCCGCTCGGGATCGCAATGCCGGATGGCCCCTACAGTTGTCCGAGGAGTGACCGGAGGGCTCCGCTCCTCGTTGGCCATCGGTCATATCGTCACTTCGAGGGAGCAGCCGTGCCCGCATCACCGACCGCTCAGGCCACTCCGGACGCTCCGTGTCGCGACGCGCGGGCGGCGCGGAAGTCGCTCCGCGCGATCCCGGCGCCGGGCGGGGCGGTCCCGGCGGGCGGCGGATCCGCCGCACCCGGCGCCCGGCCGCCCGCGCGGCAGGCCGTCGAACCGGCCGCGGGGCCGCCGTCGCACCGGGCGGCGCGGAAGTCCGTGGAGCCGTCCGGCGCCCCGCACGGGGAGCCGCGCCGGGAGCCGTACCGGGACCCCGCCGGGGACACCGCGCGGGCGCCGTCGGAAGATCCGGCGGGAGAGGTCGTCCGCTGGGCGTCGTTGAGTTGTCTGCTGGTCCCGCTGGTCCTCACCGTGTACGGAACGTCCTTCGGTGGCACGATCGTCACCACGCTCGGACTCGCCGCCGTGGCGGCGGTCTGCCGGCTGCTGCTGCACCGCTCCGGGTCCCCCGTCGCCCAACCGCGGGCGGCGGAGGCGAAGATGGGGGAACAGCCGCGGCCCGGCGCGGGAGCCGGGCCGGAAGCGGCCGCGGAAGGCCGGGCGGGCGCGGGAGGAAAGGCGAGCGGGACGACGAGGAACGGGGCAAGGATGTACGGAACGTACGGAACGTCCGGAAGCCGACGGTCCTCGGGCGGTCGGGGGGCGCATCGAGGCTCGCGCGCGCATGAAGGTAGTGCGCCGGGAGATTGAAAGCTTCGCACAGACGCACCCATCGCTTTTCGGCCAACTTCACACCGGGAGAGAACCCCTGGGGAAATGGCCTGCCAACCCCCTTGCCACCAGGGAAGAAAGGACCGACCCAGTCGTCCGCACCCTACGGGGACGGGCCATGCACGTGAGGCCCACTTCCACTCTCGGCTCCCGAGTGGAACGCTTCGTGATCGAATGCTTCGCGCCAAGTTGCCTTGTCGACATAGCGCCGGATGGAGAACTTGTCACGCCGGCACCACGGGACACAGTAGATTCGATCATGAGTATCGAAGGCTGGGGACCCGTGCAAAACCGAGGGGAATCGTGCAGGAGCGAGAGGCCCGACAAGAACGGGGAGACGCGAACACCGAGGGGGGCTTAGCGCCATGAGCCAGGACTCCATTGCCGCACCGGAGTCAGCACGGAAGCTTTCCGGGCGTCGCCGACGAGAAGTCGTCGCCGTGCTGCTCTTCAGCGGTGGCCCCATCTTCGAGAGCTCAATTCCGCTCTCGGTGTTCGGAATCGACCGCCAGGACGCCGGGGTTCCCCGCTACCGCCTGCTCGTGTGTGCCGGGGAGGACGGACCGCTGCGCACCACCGGCGGGCTCGAACTCAGCGCGCCGTACGGTCTGGAGGCGATCAGCAGGGCGGGCACCGTGGTCGTGCCGGCATGGCGGTCGATCACATCGCCGCCACCACCGGAAGCGCTGGACGCGCTGCGCCGGGCGCACGAGGAGGGCGCGAGAATCGTCGGTCTGTGCACCGGCGCGTTCGTGCTCGCCGCGGCCGGTCTGCTGGACGGCCGCCCGGCCACCACACACTGGATGTACGCGCCGACGCTCGCCAAGCGCTATCCGTCCGTGCATGTGGATCCGCGTGAGCTGTTCGTCGACGACGGCGATGTGCTGACGTCGGCGGGTACGGCGGCCGGAATCGATCTGTGTCTGCATATAGTCCGGACGGATCACGGCGCGGAGGCCGCGGGCGCGCTCGCCCGCAGACTCGTCGTACCGCCACGGCGCAGTGGCGGTCAGGAGCGCTATCTGGACAGGTCTTTACCGGAGGAGATCGGCTCCGACCCGCTCGCCGAGGTCGTGGCCTGGGCGCTGGAGCATCTCCACGAGCAGTTCGACGTGGAGACGCTCGCGGCCCGCGCGTACATGAGCCGCCGTACGTTCGACCGGCGGTTCCGTTCGCTGACCGGAAGCGCGCCGCTCCAGTGGCTGATCACCCAGCGGGTGCTCCAGGCACAGCGGCTGCTGGAGACCTCCGACTACTCCGTCGACGAGGTCGCCGGCCGCTGCGGCTTCCGCTCACCGGTGGCGCTGCGCGGCCACTTCCGGCGCCAGCTCGGCTCCTCCCCCGCGGCCTACAGGTCCGCCTACCGGGCCAGGCGCCCGCAGGGCGAGCCGATGGCGCCGGGGGTCCTGGAGTCGGTCGTGCCGGCCCAGGTCTCGGTACACGCCAGACGGGCGGCCGCGGCCGCCGGCGTACCGGGCCAGGCGACCGCGTCGTCGGCGGTGCAGGAGCACGGGAAGCCGGGTTCCGACGTATACGCGACAGGTCCGGGCCGTCCGAGTCTGCCCGGCCAGCGGAGCGCCCCGTAGGGTAAGGCGTATGAACGACCGCATGGTGTGGATCGACTGCGAGATGACCGGGCTCTCGCTGACGGACGACGCACTCATCGAGGTGGCCGCCCTGGTCACCGACTCGGAGCTGAACGTGCTCGGTGAAGGGGTGGACATCGTGATCCGCCCGCCGGACGGAGCGCTGGAGACCATGCCCGAGGTGGTGCGGCAGATGCACACCACCTCGGGACTCCTCGACGAGCTGGCGGGCGGTACGACGCTCGCCGCCGCCGAGGAGCAGGTCCTCGCGTATGTACGCAAGCATGTCAAGGAGCCCGGCAAGGCTCCGCTGTGCGGGAACACGGTCGGCACCGACCGCGGCTTCCTGCTGCGCGACATGCCGACCCTGGAGGGCTACCTCCACTACCGCATCGTGGATGTCTCCTCGGTCAAGGAGCTGGCCCGCCGCTGGTACCCGCGGGCGTACTTCAACAGCCCGGAGAAGGCCGGCAACCACCGCGCGCTCGCCGATATCCGCGAGTCCATCGCCGAGCTGCGCTACTACCGCGAGGCGGTCTTCGTACCGGCGCCGGGCCCGGACTCCGACACGGCCAAGCAGATCGCGGCCAAGCACGTACTCCACGCGCGATAGCGCGACAGCCCCACCCCGGGCCACCACGCCCCCGCCCGGGGCCACCACCCCCGCACGCCGGGCCGCCCCCGCCACCCCTGGGA
The DNA here is from genome assembly GCF_053608565.1 of Streptomyces sp. NPDC055025. Lineage (NCBI taxonomy): Bacteria > Bacillati > Actinomycetota > Actinomycetes > Kitasatosporales > Streptomycetaceae > Streptomyces > Streptomyces sp. NPDC055025. The sequence continues at coordinate 21,354 of NZ_JBSGVS010000043.1, read as the reverse complement.
GGCGTCCCCGCCACCCCGCACGAATAGCGGGCGCGAGCACCCTCGCGGACCCTGTACACTTTTTCTCGGCCGGTCGGAAACGACCGGTCGTGGTGGGTATAGCTCAGCTGGTAGAGCACCTGGTTGTGGTCCAGGATGTCGCGGGTTCGAGTCCCGTTACTCACCCTGAGTGGTCAAGGCCCGGTCCGTGAAAGCGGACCGGGCCTTCTTCATGTTCTCGCGCGGTACGGAGCCGGGAACGACTGGCCGGACGGCCGGACGGCCAGGCGACGAGGCCTCGTCAGGACGAGGCCCGGATGATCAGCTGGGTGGGGAGCAGGATCTGGTGCGGGGGCGCCGGAGCCGGGGCCGGGTCCGGGCGGGTGGCGATCTCCATGAGGACCAGACGGGCCATCGCGCGGCCCATCTCCTCGATCGGCTGGCGGACGCTGGTCAGCGGCGGGTCCATATGGCGGGCGATGGCCGAGTCGTCGAAGCCGATCAGGGCCACGTCGTCCGGGATACGGCGGCCGGCCGCGCGGAGGGTCTGGCGGGCGCCGGCCGCCATGACGTCCGAGGCGGCGAAGACCGCGTCCAGGTCGGGGCGGCGGGCGAGCAGCTCCCGCATGGCGCGGCGACCGCCGTCCTCGGTGAAGTCGGCCACGGCCGTCAGTCCCCCGTCCAGGGTCTGTCCGGCGTCCGTGAGGGCCCGGCGGTAGCCGTCGAGACGGCAGGCCGCGCCGTACACCTCCAAGCGGCCGGTGATGGTCGCGATGGTGCGGCGGCCCCGGGCGAGAAGATGGGCGACGGCCGTACGGGCGCCCTCGGCGTTGTCGGAGTCGACCGCGGGCAGCGGTTCGGCCGCCGAGCGCCGGCCGCTGATGACCGTCGGGATACCGAGCTGGGTGAGCAGCTCCGGCAGCGGATCGTCCGCGTGGACCGAGACCAGCAGCGCCCCGTCGGCGCGGTGCGCGGCCAGATACTGGGCGAGGCGCCGTCGCTCGCGGGCGCCGCCCGCGAAGGTGAGCAGCAGTTGCATCCCCGTCTCGGCGAGGGCCTCGCCGACGCCGCTGACGATGTCGGAGAAGTACGGTTCGGCGAAGAACCGCGCCTCGGGCTCCGGCACCACCAGGGCGATCGCGTCGGCGCGATTGGCGGCGAGGGCGCGGGCCGCGCGGTTCGGTACGTACCCCAGCTCGGCGACGGCCGCCTCGACCACGGCTCTGGCCCGCTCGCTCACCCTCGGGGAGCCGTTGATCACCCGGGAGACCGTGCCGCGGCCGACCCCGGCCCGCGCGGCCACCTCTTCGAGCGTGGGCAGCTTGCCGCCGCGCCCGCGCGCCTGGAGAGCCTGGGGCGCGGTCTCCGGTGTCCTGCGTGCCCGCTCCTCGTCCGTCCCGCGTGCCCGCTCCTCGTCCCGCGTCCCTCCTGGCTCCCGTACCCGCGTCTCCCGTACCCGCCGGGCCCCCTGGGCTCCGTCCGTCCCCCGGACTCCCGGGGCTTCCTGAGACGCCATCCCTGCCTCCCCCAACGAATCCGCCACCCGCCCCCCATGGCGCGACCCAACAAACGGATAAACGAGCCACCTCTCGCCGCCCGGTCCCTTGACACCCCTACGGGGACCCGCGACGCTTCAACACATCACACATGGGAGCGCTCCCACCGTACCCGACCCATATCTGCCCCGCACGTATCCCGACCGCACCGGATCCGCCCAACTGCCGAGCCTTACGGAGCAGTTGGCCGGAGCCCGGCATGTCGGTGCGGTGCATTAGGAGGACGTAATGCGCACACGTACTCGCTCGTCCCGCCGGGTGGTGGTCCTCGCGGCCGTCGCCGCGCTCGGCGCCGGAATCCTGGCCGGCTGCGCGGAGGACACCGACGACCCCTCCGGCAGCGCCCCGGGCGGAGGCGTCGGCGGCAAGGGCAAGACCACGATCACGGTGGGGGTCTTCGGGGCCTTCGGCCTCAAGGAGGCCGGGCTCTACGACCAGTACATGAAGCTCAACAAGGACGTGGTCATCAAGCAGACCTCGATCGAGCGCAACGAGAACTACTATCCGCAGCTCCTCACCCACCTCGGGAGCGGCAGCGGGCTCGCCGATGTCCAGGCCGTCGAGGTCAACAACATCGCGGAGATCACCGCCACCCAGGGCGACAAGCTCGTGGACCTCGGGAAGACCGAGGGCGTGCAGAAGGACAGCTTCCTGCCGTGGAAGTGGTCGCAGGCCACCACCACGGCCGGCAAGACCATCGCGCTCGGCACCGACATCGGGCCGCAGGGCATCTGCTACCGCAAGGACCTCTTCGCCGCGGCGGGCCTGCCCACCGACCGTGAGGCGGTCGGCAAGCTGTGGGCGGGCGACTGGGGCAAGTACCTCGACACCGGGAAGCAGTTCAAGACGAAGGCGCCCAAGGGCACGGCCTTCGTGGACTCGGCGAGCGGTGTGATGGCCGCCATCACCGGCGGCAACGCCAACCGTTTCTACGACCAGGACGGCAAGGTCATCTACAAGACCAACCCGGCCGTGCGCCAGGCCTGGGACACCGCGGCCGAGTTCGCGAGCGCCGGACTGACCGCCAAACTCCAGCAGTTCACCCCCGGCTGGGACCAGGGATTCGCGAACGGCACCTTCGCCACCGTCTCCTGCCCGGCCTGGATGCTGGGTTATATCCAGGACAAGGGCGGGGAGGCGGGCAAGGGCAAGTGGGACGTGGCCGCCGCGCCCAAGCCCAGCAACTGGGGCGGCTCCTTCCTCACGGTGCCCGAGGCGAGCAAGAACAAGGAAGCCGCGGCCAAACTCGTGGCCTGGCTGACCGCACCCGAACAGCAGGCCACGCTCTTCGCCGAGCGTGGCAGCTTCCCCAGCTCCCAGGCCGCGTACAGCCTGCCGGCCGTGTCGGGCGCCAAGCACGAGTACTTCGACAACGCCCCCATCGGTGAGATCTTCTCCGCGGCGGCCAAGGGCGTACCGGTCCAGATCGTCGGGCCGAAGGACCTGATCATCGCGCAGAACCTGGCCGACATCGGCATGCTCCAGGTCGACCAGAAGGGCACGTCCTCCAAGGACGGCTGGAACGCCGCCGTGAAGGCGATCGACAACGCGCTGGACCAGTGACCGATGCCCAGTGACGCACGTGCCGCCGCGCCCTCCGAGGAGGAGGGCGCGGCCCCGGCGCCGGACGCGCCCGCCGCGGGCGGCGGGACGGCCGGCCCGCACCACGACCCGTACGGCGACCCGCACCACGACGCCCCGGGCGACGGGCGCCGCGGCGAGAAGCACGACGTACGCCAGGACGCGCACGAGGACCCGCGCGAGGAGCGGCGCCGTGAGCGGCGCAGCCGCTGGTACCGCCGCGATGTGCGCTGGAGTCCCTACGCCTTCGTCGCCCCGTTCTTCGTCTTCTTCATGGCCTTCGGGCTCTTCCCGCTGCTCTACACCGGCTGGGCCTCCCTGCACCGGGTGGAGCTGACCGCGCCCACCGACATGGAGTGGGTGGGGCTGCGGAACTTCTCCCGGCTGCTCGGTGACGAGTTCTTCTGGAACGCGCTCCAGAACACCGTCACCATCGGGGTGATCTCCACCGTCCCCCAGCTTCTGATCGCGCTGGGCATCGCGCATCTCCTCAACTACCGGCTGCGCGGCTCGATGTTCTTCCGGGTCGCCGTACTCACCCCGTACGCCACCTCGGTGGCCGCCGCGACGCTGGTCTTCGTCCTGCTCTTCGGCCGTGACTACGGAATGATCAACTGGCTGCTCGGTCAGATCGGCATCGATGCCGTCGACTGGCAGAACGGCACCTGGACCTCGCAGTTCGCGGTCTCCACCATCGTCATCTGGCGCTGGACCGGCTACAACGCGCTGATCTATCTGGCGGCGATGCAGGCCATCCCCAACGATCTGTACGAGTCGGCGGCCCTGGACGGGGCCTCGCGCTGGCAGCAGTTCATCCATGTGACCGTGCCGTCGCTGCGGCCGACGATCCTGTTCACCTGTGTGGTCTCGACGATCGGCGCGACACAGCTCTTCGGCGAGCCGCTGCTCTTCAACGGCGGCGCGGGCGCGACGGGCGGGGCCAGTCACCAGTTCCAGACGCTCGGGCTCTATCTGTACGAACAGGGCTGGGTGAATCTCCATCTCGGCCGGGCCTCGGCGATCGCCTGGACGATGTTCCTGATCCTGCTGATCATCGGCGCGGTGAACTGGGTCATCGGCCGCCGTCTCCGCAAGAGCGCGTAGGGGGACCCATGTCGACGACTTCGCAGACACTCACGGATCCGCGGGCATCCTCCGGTCAGCCGGCCGGCACAGAGCGGGGCGGGCCGGGGTGGCGCCGCTCACGGCCCGAAAAGCGCGGCGCGGGCCGGCAGCTCCACGGCGGGCGGATCACCTACGCCGTACTGATCCTCTTCACGGTCGGCTCGCTCTTCCCGCTGGTGTGGACGGCGATCGCGGCCTCCCGCAACAACACCCGGCTCGCCCAGACTCCCCCGCCGTTCTGGTTCGGCGGAAACCTCTTCAAAAATCTGGAGATCGCCTGGACCGACGCCAATATGGGCACGGCCCTGCTCAACACGACCGTGGTCGCGGGCGCGATCGCGGCGGGCACGGTGCTCTTCTCCACCCTCGCCGGATTCGCCTTCGCCAAACTGCGCTTCCGCTTCCAGAATCTGCTTCTGCTGCTGGTGATCGGCACGATGATGGTGCCGCCGCAGCTCAGCGTCGTACCGCTGTACATGCTGATCGCCGAGCTGTCCTGGACCGACCAGCTCCAGTCCGTCATCCTGCCCACCCTGGTCAGCGCCTTCGGGGTGTTCTTCATGCGGCAGTATCTGATCGGGGCGCTGCCCACCGAGCTGATCGAGGCCGCCCGGGTGGACGGCGCGAGCAGCTGGCGGGTGGTGTGGCACGTGGTCTTCCCGGCGGCGCGGCCCGCGATGGCCGTGCTGGGGATGCTGACCTTCGTGATGGCCTGGAACGACTTCTTCTGGCCGATCATCGCACTGACGCAGAACGGCAATCCCACCGTGCAGGTGGCGCTGACGGGGCTCGGCCGGGGCTATATCCCCGACCAGTCGGTGATCATGGCGGGCGCGCTGCTGGGCACACTGCCGCTGCTGCTCGCCTTCGTGATCTTCGGCAGGCATATCGTCGGCGGGATCATGCAGGGCGCGGTCAAGGGCTGAGCCGGGCCCGCAGGCGCCTGCCACCGCGTCGGGGTCCGTGTCAGGGGTCCGCGTCGAGGGTCCGCGTCGAGGGTCCGCGTCGAGGCCCGGCCGAGGACGCATCGGGCACGAGCACCCGCCCGGCGCCCGGGTCCCGGGTCCCGGTCGCGACGGCCGGGCAGTCGGGTGCCGGGCCCGGCCGCCGTCCCGTCGTACGGGGCAGGGGCCCAGCGCCCGCCTCCGGGCTCGGGCCCCGGAGCCCCTGGCACCCGCTCCGAGCCCCGGGCCCCCGGCCTCGGACCCCCGGCCCGGGGTGCCCGGCCGCCCGACGGCTGATGGGCCGCCCTCGGCCGCCCGCGCCGGTCCCGCCCGTCCCGTCCCCGCCCCCCGCCCCCGTCGAGGGCCCTCGTACCACCCGTACCGCCCGTACCGCCCCGATACCACTCGTCCCTCTCACACCTACGGCAACGGGAGCTGCTCATGTCCGACACCTTTCCGCCCGGCTTCCTGTGGGGCACCGCCACCGCCGCGTACCAGATCGAGGGCGCGGCCCGGGAGGACGGCCGTACGCCGTCCATCTGGGACACCTTCAGCCATACGCCCGGCAAGGTCGCGCAGGGCCACACCGGCGACATCGCCGTCGACCACTTCCACCGCAGGGCCGAGGACGTCCGGCTGATGGCGGACCTGGGCGTGAACGCGTACCGCTTCTCGGTCTCCTGGCCGCGTGTCCAGCCCACCGGGCGCGGTCCCGCCATCCAGCGCGGTCTCGACTTCTACCGCGCGCTGGTCGACGATCTGCTCGGCCACGGCATCGAGCCCGTCCTCACCCTCTACCACTGGGATCTGCCGCAGGAACTGGAGGCGGCGGGCGGCTGGCCCGAGCGCGAGACGGCCTACCGCTTCGCGGAGTACGCGCGGTACGTCGGCGAGGCGCTCGGCGACCGGGTACGGCGCTGGAGCACCCTCAACGAGCCCTGGTGCAGCGCCTTCCTGGGGTACGCGTCCGGGGTGCACGCCCCGGGCCGTACGGACCCGGCGGCGGCGCTGCGCGCGGCGCACCACCTCAACCTCGGCCACGGTCTGGCCGCACAGGCCCTGCGCTCCGTGCTCCCGGCGAACGGACTGCTGTCGGTGAGCCTCAACCCGTCGGCCGTACGGGCCCGTACGCCGGCGCCCGCGGACCTGGACGCACGGCGCCGTATCGACGCGCTCGCGAACCGGATCTTCACCGGTCCGATGCTGGGCGGCGCGTACCCCGAGGATCTCTTCGCGGACACCGCGCGGATCACCGACTGGTCCTTCGTCCGCGACACCGACCCGGCCACGATCCGGCAGCCGCTGGACTCGCTGGGCATCAACTACTACGCGCCCGCGGTGGTCTCGGCCGCCACGGACGAGTTCGCCGGCCGTCACGACGGCCATGGCGAGAGCGAGCACTCGCCCTGGCCGGGCGCCGACTCCGTCGCCTTCCACCAGCCGCCCGGTGAACTCACCGAGATGGGCTGGTCGGTGGATCCGAGCGGGCTGTACGACCTGCTGATGCGGTACACGCGCGAGGCGCCGGGGCTGCCGCTGATGGTCACCGAGAACGGCGCCGCGTACGCGGACAGGCCCGGCGCGGACGGTACGGTCCACGACCCGGACCGGATCCGCTATCTGCACGGCCATCTCGCCGCGGTCCGGCGGGCGATCGGCGACGGCGCCGATGTCCGCGGCTACTTCCTCTGGTCCCTGCTGGACAACTTCGAGTGGGCGTACGGCTACGGCAAGCGCTTCGGCGCGGTGCACGTGGACTACGAGACCCAGCGCCGTACGCCGAAGTCGAGCGCGCTCTGGTACGCCCGGCTGGCCGGTACGGGCGTACTGCCGGAGGTCCCGGTCGGCTGACGCGGCCCGCGGGACCGCCGCCCGCCGGGTCTTCTCCGTACGCGCGCGTCAGAGGGCCTTCTCCGTACGCGCGCGTCAGAGGGCCTTCTCCGTACGCGCGTGTCAGGGGCCCTCTCCATGCGCCCGAGCCCCGGCCGGAGTGGGTGGGGGGTCGGTCCGGCCGGGGCGGCGGGGGGCGGCTGGTGGGGCAGCCAGAACAGAACGCTAGCCGTCCCGGGACGGACAAATGGGCTGTACCGGACAGGTGTCGCGGTTCTTAGGGCACGCTTAAGGAACGCATCGGGGCCGATTAAAGGTTCGGCGCCTCAAAGGTTCGGCCCCGGCCCGCGTCCCGGAGGCCGGCCGGGTCCCCGGAGACCGGCCGGGTCTCAGACGTCCGCCGTCCTGCGGCCCTGTGCCGGACGCTTGCGGCGGCCGAGGCGGTGGCCGCGAGGGGCGTCCGGGGACCGCCAGCCGTCCAGCCCGATCCAGATCCGCACCTCGGTCCCGCCGAGCACCGAGCGGCCGATCCGTACGTCCCCGCCCGTCGACTCGGCGACCCTGCGCACAATGTCCAGGCCCAGACCGGTCGAACCGTCCCGGCCGCCGCTGTTGCCCCGCGCCAGCGCCGCCCGGGGATCGGCGATACCGGGTCCCGCGTCCGAGACCAGCACGATCACGGCGTCCTCGCCGTTGTGCACATCGACGGCGAAGGCCGTGCCCTCCGGTGTGTGACGGAAGACATTGCCGAGCAACGCGTCGAGCGCGGCGGCCAGTTCGGCCCTGACCACCGGGATGCGTACCGGTCCGCCGATCCCCGCGACCCGTGCCGTACGGCCCTCGTCCTCGGCCAGCGCGGACCAGAAGTCCATCCGCTCCCGGACGACCTCGGAGACGTCACAGCCCCCGGCGGGGCCGGCCGCCACCGTCTGGGGCTTGGCCTCGCGGGCGGTACGGATGATCGTGTCGACCTCGCGCTCCAGCTGGGCCACCGCGGCCCTGGTCTGGTCGGCGGCCGGGCCCTCGCCCAGCGAGGCGGCGTTGAGACGCAGCACGGTGAGCGGGGTGCGCAGCCGGTGCGAGAGATCGGCGGCGAGTTCCCGCTCGTTGGCGAGGAGCTGGACGACCTGGTCGGCCATCGAGTTGAACGCGACGGCGGCGGAGCGCAGTTCGGGCGGTCCCTCCTCCGGGACGCGCGCGCCGAGCTTTCCCTCGCCCAGCGCGTGCGCCGCGTACGCGAGGCGCTGCGCCGGTTCGACCATCCGCAGTCCGAGCCGGTCGGCGACCGCGACCGAGCCGACCACCAGGGCGAGCCCCACCCCCGCGAGCACCAGCCAGGCGGTGGTGACCCCGTTGGAGACCTCGTCGTCGGGCACGAAGATCTCGACGATCGCGATCCTCGCCTGGCTGAGCGCGGTCGGCTGGAGCAGCGCGAATCCGCCCGGGACCTCGGCGATGGAGGCGCGGCCCAGCCGCCGGACGGTCCGCAGATCCTCGTCGGCCGCCCGGCGCGTACCGATCTCCAGCGGCGGACCGTCCGGCTCGTCGGCGCCCGCGGCCGGGACATGCACGGCCATCCGTCCGTAGGCACCGGCCAGCGTGGAGGCGACGGCCCGTTCCAGTTCCGCGCGGTCGGTGGTGATGGAGAGGGTCGGGCCGATGGCGGCGGCCTGCCGCTCGGCGTTGCTGAAGGCCCGGTCCCTGGCCATCTCCTTGATGACCAGCCCCAGCGGTACGGCGAAGGCCACGACGACCATCACGGTGACGGCCAGCGCCACCTTGACCAGGGCCCATCTCATTTCGGCGGCTCCAGCTTCACCCCGACGCCCCGCAGGGTGTGCAGATAGCGCGGCCTGGCCGCCGTCTCCCCGAGCTTGCGCCGCAGCCAGGAGAGATGGACGTCTATGGTCTGGTCGTCGCCGTACGACTGCTGCCAGACCTCGGCGAGCAGTTCCTTGCGCGGTACGACCACTCCCGGGCGCCCGGCGAGAAAGGTCAGCAGGTCGAACTCCCGCCGGGTCAGATCCAGCCGGTTCCCGTCCAGCTCGGCCTGGCGGCGCAGCGGGTCGATGGAGAGCCCGCCGACCCGGATGACGCGCGACGGCGTGGCCTCGTCGGCACCGGCGCGCGAGCGGCGCAGTACGGCCGCCATCCTGGCCGAGAGATGCTCCACCGAGAACGGCTTGGTGAGATAGTCGTCGGCGCCGTCGTTGAGCAGCCGTACGATCTCCGTCTCGTCGTCCCGCGCGGTGGCGATGATCACCGGTACGTCGGTGATGCCGCGCAGCATCTTCAGCGCCTCGGCGCCGTCGAGATCGGGCAGCCCGAGATCGAGTATGACCACGTCGAACCGGAAATGGGCCACTTCGCGCAGCGCCTCCAGGGCCGTTCCGACGCTCCGTACGGTGTGGGAGGCCTCGGTCAGATGCCTGATGAGGGCGGAGCGTACGAACTGGTCGTCCTCGACCACGAGCACACTGGGCATGGGCGGCACCGTACGCCATCCGGGGAACGCGGGGAGGCGGGTCCCTGCGGTCCGTTCCCCGCCGGTGACCCAGGGGGCCTGTGTGACAGGGGAGTTGTCTGGCGCGGGTGTCGCCGGGTGCGGCACTATGGCCCGGATGCGCAGAGGACTCGTACACGCGATGGCCTGGTCGCTCGCCACCGGGGCGGCGGTCACGCTCACGTGGTGGGGCGTCCGTACGGTCATGGCCGGCACGGCCTACGACCCGCCGCGCGCGCTCGCGCTCCCCGCGGACAACTGGGCGGCGCCGCTGCCCAGTCCGGTCGCCTCCTCCACCCAGCGGCCCCCGAGCCCGTCCGCGAAACCGAGCCGTCCGGTGAGATCCGCGGGCACGGAAGCCGCTACGGGCATGGACACGGGTACGGGCACGAGCGCGGGCGCGGGCGGGGACGCGGGGGCCGGCGCGGGCGCGGCGGCACCGGGCGGAGAGCACCGGCCGTCGCCGTACGCCTCGTCGGGAGAGCCGGCCCAGGGCGGCGCGGACGGCGACGCGGAACCGCCCGCTTCCGGGCGGGTGAAGAGCTATACGGTCGACGGCGGCCGGGTCGCCTTCGACATCGGCGACGTCTCGGCGGAACTGGTCTCGGCGACCCCGGACGCGGGCTGGCAGATGCAGGTGTGGACGCAGCCGAGCTGGATCCGGGTCACCTTCACCCAGAACGGCCGGGAGGTCTCGGTCTTCTGCACCTGGAACGGCCATCCGCCGATGGTCCAGTTCGACGACCGCTGAGCCTGTCGCGGCGCTCAGTCTCTGCCGCGGCGCTGAGTCCGTCGCGACGCTGAGTCTCTGCCGCGGCGCTGAGTCTGCCGCGGTGGGCGCCCGTCAGGTGGTGAAGGCGTCGGCCGGAGGCGGCGGCGACGGCTTGGCGCTCGCGTCGGTGACGGCGGGCGCCCCGCCCGTGAAGTCGGCGAGCGCGCGCCCGTGTTCGACCCGCCCCGGGTGCGGATCGCTCGCGACCCTGCGGGTCAGCTCGGCGACGGGCAGCTCACGGTCGGAGGCGAGCAGTACGGCATTGCCGAAGCGGCGTCCGCGCAGCACGGTCGGATCGGCGGCGAGCGCGAGCCGCGCGAAGGCGGTCGCGGCGGTGGCGATCTGCCCGCGCAGATGGGCGAGCGGCGGTCCGTCGGCGAGATTGGCGGCGTAGCAGCCGTCCGGGCGCAGGGCCCGCCGTACCTCCAGAAGGAATTCCGCGCTGGTGAGATGCGCGGGGGTGCGGGCGCCGCTGAACACATCGGCGATCACCAGATCCGCCCAGCCGTCCGGCACCTTGGCGAGCCCGGCACGGGCGTCGGCGGAGCGGACACGTATCCGGGCGCCGGGGTCCAGCGGAAGCCGCGTACGGACGAACCGGACCAGCGCCGCGTCCACTTCGACGATCTGCTGGGTGGAGCGGGGGCGGGTGGCGGCGACATAGCGGGCGAGGGTGAACGCACCGCCGCCGAGATGGACGACCTGGAGGGGCCGGCCCGCGGGTGCCACGAGATCGGCGACATGGCCGAGTCTGCGCTGGTACTCGAAGGAGAGACGGGTGGGGTCGTCGAGGTCGACATGGGACTGCGGGGCGCCGTCGATCAGCAGCGACCAGGCGCGTGGCCGCTCCCGGTCGGGTATCAGCTCGGCGCTTCCCCCGTCGACGGCCTCCGCCACGGCCGTCTCCGCCGATCCCGCCGCACCACGCCTGTTTCTCGCCACCCGCCCATTATCGGGGGCGCACCGTCAGCTATCAGGGCGGCCCGTCAGCGGCATCGGTCCACCGCCTCGATCAGTCTCGCCGCCTGGCCCAGCGCCTCCCTGAGCACCTCGGGATCCGTGACCGAGCCGGTGGCGTCGGGGGGCAGCAGCCAGTTCGAGCCCGTGACCGGCGGTTCCGCCGGGAGAGACAGATCGCGGCCATGTGTCTGCGTACACGCGCTGCCCGGCATGTCCCAGCCCGCCGCGGTGCCCGGCGGCACCAGAAAGCCGAGGGTGTCGCAGGGAGCGTCATGGAGCACGGGCCCCACCGAGGGAGCACCTCCCCGCCGCAGGATGTCCACCGCTTCGAGCCCCTGCCGGGCCGGAACGGTCACCAGGTCGCAGGGCTCCCCCGCGTCCCCGGGACGCGCGCCGAACTCCTGGCCGGTCGTGTGCTGAGACTCCAACAAGGGAACCCCTCCTCGTCGAGCGCAGGCGCCTTGAGCGCCTCCGGGGGGTTCAACGCCGGACGGCGTCAACGGCTACGGCGGCACGCCGCCGCAAAGGATGGCAGTTCATAGCAGATCACGGGCGAGATATCCGGTTTGCGTGCAAACCCTGTGTGTACGACCCATCACAACCGGTACGTTCTTGCTCCGCCGGAGGTGCCGGAGCAGACCGGCGGCTCCATCGCCGTACCAGGAGAGGGCTCGGTCATGGCGTCGTCCCGGGCAGTTCCCAACCGTGCCTTCCGCGGGCTGCGCGCGCAGCGCTCGCCGGCGGAGTTCGCCGCCGCCGTACGCCGGGCCGCCCGGGAGATCGGTGAACATGTCGCCTGCGACGCGCGCTATGTGGGACGGGTGGAGGCGGGTGAGATCCGCTGCCCCAACTACGCGTACGAACGGGTCTTCCTGCATATGTTCCCGGGGCTGACCCTGAAGGACCTGGGCTTCTCGGCGCGGGAAGAGGTACGCGGCAGAGCGGCCCGGACGCCGGCGGAACCGCCGCCGTCCCCGCCACCGCCACCACCTCAGCCACCGTCCCCGCCCCCGACGCCGGTCAGCGACACCCGTGCGACCGGTGCGACCAGTGCCAGTACTACCGGCGATACCAGTGACACCAGTGAGGAGAGCGACGTGCTGCGTCGCGCATTCATGACGAGCGCCCCCGTCACGGTGATGGCCGCGTCCCTCGGTCTGGGCGGTGCGCCCGCCGCGGCCGTGCCCGCCCCGCGCCGGGTCGGCGAGGCCGAGGTGGCCGCCGTCGAGGAGGCCGTACGGCGGATCCGGCTGCTCGACGACCGCCATGGCGCCGAAGGGCTCTACCGGCAGGCCACCCGGCCGCTGCGCGCCGCGTACGGGCTGCTCGACTCGGGCGCGGCCACCCGCAGGACCACCGTCGACCGGCTGCACTCGGGGGCGGGCGAGCTGTCGATCTCGGTGGGCTGGCTCGCCCATGACTCCGGCCGGTTCGACGACGCGCGCTCGCACTACGCGGAGGCGCTGGCGACCTCACGGGTCGCGGCCGATCCCGCGCTGGAGGCGCACGCCTTCTGCAACATGTCCTTCCTGGCCAGGGACGCGGGCCGGTGCCGCGAGGCGGTGCGCGCCGCGCAGGCGGGCACCCGCGCCGCGGCCCGGCTCGCCTCGCCCCGGCTGCTGTCGCTGCTCGCCCTGCGCGAGGCGGGCGGCTGGGCCGGGCTCGGCGACCGCGGGAGCTGTGAGCGGGCGCTGGCGCTGGCGCACGGCCTCTTCGAGCGCGGTCCCTCGGACGCGGACCCCGAGTGGATGTCCTTCTTCGGCGAACCCGAGCTGGCGTCGCAGGAGGCGCTCTGCCACGAGGCGCTCGGCGACTGGGCGCGGGCGGCGCGCCACGCGTACCGCGCCACGGTCCTCCAGGATCCGCACTTCGCCCGTAACCTCGCCCTCTACCGCGCGGAGCTGTCCACCGACCTGGCCCGCGCGGGCTCACCCGACGCGGCGGCGGTGGCGGGCCACCAGGTGCTGGATCTGCTGGACGGGGTCCAGTCGTCCCGTATCCACACGAGACTCGCGACCACGGCCCGGGTGCTGCTGCCCCGGCGCCGGCTGCCGGAGGTCGGCGCCTTCCTGGACCGCCACAGCGCGACGACCGCCCGCGCGTAGGACGACACGCGGGACGACACGTAGGACGACGAAGACGGCGCGCGGGACCGGGACGACCGCGCGCGGGGCGACGCGTAGGACGACGAAAACCGGTGGAAACGGGGTGGCGGGCGACGGGTGACGGACACGCGCCCGTACCCCCGGCGTCTCAGCCCACCAGGTGTCCCGTGTCGTTCCAGACCTCGACCGCCGGGAGTCCGTAGGCCCAGCCGAGCACCGACACCGACGTCGGGTCGAGCCGGATACGCGCCGCGAAAGAGATGTCCTCGCCCAGCCAGCGCGCGCCTATCGCGCGCAGGATGTGGCCGTGGGCGAAGACCAGCACATCGCGGTCGGCCGAGCGCGCCCAGGCCACGGCCTCGTCCGCGCGGGCCGAGACCTCCGCCAGGCTCTCGCCGTCGGGGACGCCGTCCCGCCAGATGAACCAGTCGGGCCGGGCCGACCTGATCTCGGCCGGTGTCATGCCCTCGTACGCGCCGTAGTCGAACTCCATCAGCGCGTCCCACTCCTCGGCCCGGTCACCGAAGCCCGCCAGCGCGCAGGTCTCGCTCGCGCGCACCAGCGGACTGGTCCGTATCTCCACCTCCGCGAGGCCCGACCAGGGCGCCCGGTGCAGCCGCTCACCCAGCAGTTTCGCGCCCCGGCGGCCCTCGTCGAGCAGGGGTATGTCCGTCCTGCCGGTGTGGCGGCCGGAAAGCGACCAGGCCGTCTGGCCGTGCCGGGCGAGAAGGATGCGCGGTGCCATGGAGGCTCTCCCTGAAGTTCACAACCGGTGCCGCTCCATCATCCCGTACCTGAACGAAGGGCAACCTCCAGGGGGACAGGGGCGTCCCTCTCTCCGTTGGCCGTGATTCCTCCGAACGGAAGTTCGGTGGTGCACCCGGTCGAGGAAAAGGGTGACGTACACCGTACGGTTGAACACCGGCCAAAAACCGCATGAAAAGACGATGGAGACCGCCCGCATGCCGCACAGTGCCGCCGCCCGCGCCACAGCCAGCGCCCGCGTCGGCGCCACGCGTCAGCCGGGTGTCCGGCCCCGCTGGTGGGCGGAGCTTACGCTCGTCGTCCTGATCTACGCCGCGTATTCGGCGGGACGGCTGCTGGCCCGCGACGACGGGTCGGCGGCCGTCGACCACGGGCTGGCGATCCTCCGGGTCGAGAAGGCCCTCTTCCTGAACGCCGAGCACCCGCTCAACCGGCTCTTCACCGCCACTCCGGCGCTCGCCGTCCCCGCCGACTTCGTCTACGCCTCGCTCCACTATCTGGTCACGCCGGCCGTTCTCGTCTGGATCTTCCGCCGCCGCTCCACGCATTACCGGGCCGCGCGGAGCTGGCTCACGATCTCCACCCTGCTCGGTCTGGTCGGCTTCACCCTGCTGCCCACCAGCCCGCCCCGGCTGCTGGACGCGCGTCACGGCTTCGTCGACACCATGGCGCAGTACAGCGAGTACGGCTGGTGGGGCGGCGAGGCGAGCGCGCCACGCGGTCTGGGGGAGATGACCAACCAGTTCGCCGCGATGCCGAGCCTGCATGTCGGCTGGGCCCTGTGGTGCGGGGTGCTGCTGTGGCGGCACGCGCGTACGCCGCTGGTGCGGTGGCTGGGCGCCCTCTATCCGGCCGTCATCACCGTGGTGGTGATGGGAACGGCGAACCACTACTTCCTGGACGCGGTCGCGGGCGCGCTGGTGATGGCGGTGGGGGCGCTGCTGACAGGGCCCGCGATACGGGCGGCGGACCGGCTGCGGGCGGCGGTGGCGGCCCGCCTCGGAAAACCACCGGCTCCCTCGCGCGCTCCCGCGCCCCTTCCCTCCCCCTCTTCCGAGCCGACACCCGAGCCCGCTCCCGAGCCGGCACCCGAGCCCGTCTCCTCGCACGCGCTCCCGTCGACCGCCTCGCCGGATCACTCGCCGAAGGGCACCCGTATCCCCGGGCGGCCCGCTCCGCGGCCCCGCGCATCCCCGATTGTCAGCGGTGGATGCGAGACTTCCGCGGGTGACCGAATCCCTGGGCGGCGGACCCGTGGCAGCACCTCCGGCACCTCCTCCGCAGACGACACTCCGGCGACGGCTCGCTGAGCTGCGCGGCCCCGCTGTCGCGCCGCATCCGCTCGACGCCCGCGCGCTGGCCGCCCTCGCGGCGAACCCCGGCTGCCGGCGGCGGGCCCTGCTGGACGGCGCCGGTGTCGACAAGGCGGCGCTCGCCACGGCGCTGGGTTCCCCCGCGCCGTTCGGACAGTCCCAGTTCGCGTTCATGCGCGGGAACGCGTTCGAGGCGAAGGTCAAGGCCGACGGCGGTACGGAGCTGCTGCGGCTGCTGACGGACCGGCTCGGCGGGCAGGAGCCGCCGCCCGCGCCCGGTGAGGTCTCCGTCCCCGATCTGTCGGCGGCCGGCCCCGAGGGACGTACGGCGCGTACGGCACTGGCCCTGCGCGAGGCCACGGCGGCCGGGACCTGGGCGCTGCTCGACCATCCGCTGCTGGCGCTCGAAGTGGCGGGCTCGCCCGCGTATCTGGAGCCGGACGCGGTGGTGGTGCGCCCCGACGGCCGGTGGACGGTCGTGGAGATCAAGTCCTTCCCGATGATCGACGGTTCGGCGGACGCCTCCAAGGTGGGCGCGGCGGCGCGGCAGGCCGCGGTGTACGTACTGGCCCTGGAGCGGGTCGCGGCCCGTACGGAGGGCGCGGAGGTGGGCCATCAGGTGCTGCTGGTCTGCCCGAAGGACTTCTCCAATCTGCCGGCCGCGTCCGTCGTCGACGTACGCAAGCAGTTGTCGGTGACGCGCCGTCAGCTCACCCGGCTGACCCGGATCGAGGACATCGCGGACACCCTCCCCGAGGGCATGACCTTCGACCTCGGCCGCTGTTCCGGCGCCGAGCTGACGAGCGCGGTCGACGCGGTCACCGCCGCCTATGCCCCCGAGTGTCTCGCCGCCTGCGAGCTGGCCTTCCACTGCCGCTCCCGCGCCCGGGAGCGAGGCGCGGTGGAGGCTCTGGGGCGCAGCGTACGGGGCGAACTGGGCGCGCTGACGACGGTCACGGCGGTGCTGTCGGCCGCCCACGGCGATTCGGGCGACCCGGACGATCCGACGGTCGCGGCGCTCCGCCGGGCGGCGACGCTGCGGGCGGAGGCGCTGGCGGGCGCCGGGAATACCGGGGGCCGGCCGGGCCCGGCGGGAGATCGGGCGGGGGATCCGGAGGGGCCGGGAGGTCCGGCGGGATCCGTCGCCGCCCGGACCGGCGCGGACGGAAGCGACGCGGACCGGACCCACGCCGACGGGACTCACGCGGACCGGACTCACGCGGACCGGGCCGACACCGGCCGTACGGAGGCGGAGGGCTGATGTCGCTGATCAGTACGCTCGCCCGGCTGGAGGCCGTGGCGAGCGGGCGGGCCCAGCCGCTGACCACCGTCCGGCATCGGCGGATCGGTGAACGGCCGCTCGTCCTCGTGCCGTTGACCACCGCGGGCGAGGCGGGCGCACCGCTCGGCGCGCTCGTCGGCACGGACCGGGACGCGCCGCGGCTGCTGACCGTCGCACAGCCGCGCGACCGCGATCTGCGGTTCGCGTTCCTCGGCGAGCTGGCCGAGGCCGTGCTGCCGTATCTCGACACGTACGCGGATGTGATCGAGCCCGCCGAGCGCAACGAGACCGACCCGGAGACCGGGAAGCGGGTCAAGGTCGAGGTCGAGCTGTGCGTGGACGCACCGCAGTTGATCGTGCCGAGCCGGCCCGGTATCGATTTCGTACGGCTGCTGGGGCGGTCGATGCGGTTCCGGCGCACCGCCGAGGACGACCCGGACACGCCGTATCCCGCGCCGCCGCGCGTACCGCTGCTCGGCCGCTGGCTGACGCACTACGGCGAGCGCGCCCGCGTACCGGGCTCCTCGCTGCTGCTCGCGACGACCGATCTGCTCAACCGCCACTGGGCGACCGGGCAGTCCGGCCTGGAGGATCAGCATCTCGGCGCGCTGCTGGCCTGGATCGATCCGCCCGGGACGCTGTCGGGTGCCGAGGCGGCGCTCCGGGCGGAGCTGGAGCGGGACAGGGACGGGCAGTTGACGTGTCCGCCCGCCGGGCCCGCGACGGACCCGGCGTTCGACAACAGACTGCTGGCACCCGCCGTCGAGCGGTACGACCGGGCCCGCCAGGAGCTGGGGGCGGCCGAGGACGGACCGGACGCGGAGAGGCGGCTGGCCCGGCTCACGGCCGCGGAGCGGACCATCCGCGAGCTGCTCCTCGGCGTCATGCGGCCGAGCTGGGACGCGGTGTGGCACGGCCTCGACCTGCTGCGTGAACTGCCCGAAGGGGCGCGGGTGGAGGAGCGCTGGACGCGCGACCGCTGGTCGTTCACCGGCCATCGCGACCGGGTGCGCGCCGGTGAGCCGCCGCAGCCCCGGCGCGACGACGCGGTGACCGCCGCGCAGAAGCTGGCCTCGCGCGAGACGGCGCAGACGCAGTTGGAGGCGGCGGAGGCGCTCGACGATCCGCTGGTGCTCGCCGGGCGGAGGCTGTCGGGCGAGGCGTTCGTCGGGGAGGTGACGGAGGTGGTGATGGAGTACAGCGAGAGCAGACGCCCGAGCCCCCGCCCGCTGATCACGGTCCGTACGGACGACCGGCCGCATCTCGGCGAGCGTACGAAGGTGTTCCGCTCGCTGGACGGCAAGCCGCAGTCGGCGGAGTTCGTACGGTACGAGGACGGCACCCCGGCCGAGGACGGAACGGCCGGGGACGGGACCGCGGCCGAGGACGGCGGCGGGACCCCGGCCGGGGACGGCGGCACGCTCGTGCTGCGGCTGACCGACCGGATGGGCCGGAGCAAGGAGCCCGCGCCCGGGTCCGTGCCGGACAAGGGCGACCGGATCGCCTGGACGCTCTTCGAGCACGAGCAGCGCGGCGGTCCGAAGCTGCCGGACCCGGAGGAGACGCCCTGGACCCATGGCGGCCCTCCGGTGCCGGAAGGGACCGCTGGCGCGGCCGGCGCGCCTTCGGGCCCGGCCTCACCGCGGCAGGCTCCGGACCCGGTGACCGAGGAGGACTTCCTTTGAAACCTCCCCTCCCTGAAGGAGAGGGGATTTCTGGCTCACGCTGCCGGATGGGGCAGCGCCCCACCTGGTCTTACGCGGTCAGCACCAGCCGGGATGAGACCAGCCCGGACCAACATCACGTGGGCGGAGTTCTTGTCCCTGGGGGATACGGCTCCGCACGTGGTGCAGGTATAGGTTCGTTCTGAAAGAGGTAGTGCGTGCTTGGTTCTCGCTCCGCACTGTGCGCAGTCCATGGTGGTGTGCGCGGGGTGTACCAGATGCACGGTACGGCCGTGCTTGCGTCCCATCTCGGTCAGGGCCGTCTTGGTCGCGCTGATCGTGGCGTCGGCTGCTTTGCGGGCCATGGTGGTTTTGGCGAGGAATTTCGGGCGGAAGTCCTCGACGGCCAGGGCGTCGTGGTCGCGGACCACAGACTTGGCCCACTTGCGGCCGGTGTCCTGACGCTGCCGGGCCACCTTCTTGTGGAGCTTCGCCGTCTGCAGCTTGGCCTGCTTGTAGCCTTTCGAGCCATTTTTGCCTTTTGGGGGCTTCCTTCGGGCCATCATCCGCTGGTAGCGGGCCAGCTTCGGGGCGGCCTTCTTCCCGTGCTCGGGATGGGGAAGGTCGTGGTCGTCGGAGGTGGTGGTGGCGGTCTCCTTCACGCCCCAGTCAATGCCGATCACGGCCCCGGTCGCCGGGAGGGGCTCCACCTGGGCGGGGACGACGAACGAGCAGTACCAGTGCCCGACGCTGTCCTGATAGAGACGGACGCTGGACGGGTCGGCGGGCAGCTCGCGCGACCACACCACCATCAGAACGATTCCGCCTGCCAGGTACAGCTTCCTGTCCTTGAGACGGAAACCGCGCTTGGTGTAGTTGAGGCTCGGCAGTGCCTCGCGCTTCTTCTTGCACTTCGGCATCCCGGCCCGCTGCCGCATCGGGAGCCGGTCCTTGATGTCCTTCTGGGCTTTGGCGCGAGACTTGCCGAAGTCACGTATCAACTGCTGCTGCGGAACGCTGGAGCCCTCGCGGAGCCAAGAGTTGCTGGTGCGGGCTTCGGTCAGCATCTTGTCGAGCTGAGCCGGGCCACAGGTCCGCCTGTCCGTTCCCTCGGGCCGGTTCTTGTTCCAGGTATGTATTCGCTTGGACTTCGCACAGCACTCGTTCCAGATCCACCGGCACCGGTCCCACTCCGCCATGAGCGCGGTAAGGGCGGTGGACGACACCCGGACACGGAAGGTCCAGCGGGCACGCCCGGAGTCTCCGGCTTCCTGTGGTGTCGCCATGACACCATTCTACCACTACCCTTGGAGCATGGATCATGAAGTACGCATCACACTCCGCCTCCCCGAAGACCTCCACACGTGGCTGGCCGCTCAGGCCAAGTCCGCCCGGCGGTCCCTCAATTCCGAGATCCTGCACCGCCTTGAGGCCGGGCGCAGCGGTCCCGTGGCAGACACCGAATCGCGCTGACGGCGATTCATCCTTCCCTGCCCTGCTCCGCAGGAGCCCGATTCCTCCCCGCCCTGAAGCTGAAGGGCGGGGCATCCCCGGAGGAATCCGGTGACTGTGACCCGTCCTGTCGTGGACTCCGCCCTCTTCGACCCCGGCGCCGCCGCCACCCGGGCCACCGACGCGATCCTGCGGGACACACTGGGCGCCACCCACCGCGGTGTCGTCGTCGACTCACCGCCCGGGGCGGGCAAGTCGACGCTCGTCGTACGGGCCGCGCGGGAACTGGCCGCGGCCGGACGCCCGTTGATGGTGGTGGCGCAGACGAACGCCCAGGTGGACGATCTTGTCGTCCGGCTCGCGGAGAAGGATCCCGGGCTGCCGGTCGGCCGGCTGCACAGCAATGACCCCGATCCGTACGACAGGGCGCTGGACGAGCTGGCGAACGTCCGGAAGTCCGCGAAGGCCACCGATCTGGCGGGCCTCGACATCGTCATCTCCACCGCCGCGAAATGGGCCCATGTGCAGGGCGTCGAGCCCTGGCGGCACGCCATCGTCGACGAGGCGTACCAAATGCGCTCGGACGCGCTGCTCGCCGTCGCCGGGCTCTTCGAGCACGCGCTGTTCGTCGGTGATCCGGGCCAGCTCGACCCGTTCAGCGTGGTGGGCGCCGACCAGTGGGCGGGGCTGTCGTACGACCCGTCGGCGAGCGCCGTCACCACCCTTCTGGCGCACAACCCCGAACTGCCCCAGCACCGGCTGCCCGTCTCCTGGCGGCTGCCCGCGTCGGCCGCGCCACTGGTGTCGGACGCGTTCTATCCGTACACCCGGTTCCGCAGCGGCACGGGCCACGGCGACCGGCGGCTCGCGTTCGGGGTGGCGTCCGACGGCTCGGGCCCCGACCGGGTGCTGGACGAGGCGGCGGAGTCGGGCTGGGGGCTGCTGGAGCTGCCCGCCCGGCGTACGCCCCGTACGGACCCCGAGGCGGTACGGGCCGTGGCCCTGGTCGTCCGCAGGCTGCTGGACCGCGGGGGCGTGGCGACCAGCGAGCGCTCCGCCGGACCGGTGCCGGTGACCGCCGACCGGATCGCGGTCGGCACGGCCCACCGCGACCAGGCGGCGGCGGTGCGGGCGGCCCTCGCGGCACTGGGGGTGACGGGGGTGGCCGTGGACACCGCGAACCGTCTCCAGGGCCGCGAGTTCGATGTCACCGTCGTCCTCCACCCGCTCTCCGGCCGCCCCGACGCCACGGCCTTCCATCTGGAGACCGGGCGCCTCTGCGTCCTCGCCTCCCGCCACCGCCACGCCTGTGTGGTGGTCTGCCGCGCGGGCGTGGCCGAACTCCTCGACGAACACCCGTCCACCGAGCCGGTCCAGCTCGGGGTGACGGTGAAATTCCCGGACGGCTGGGAAGCGAACCACGCGGTCCTGGCCCATCTCTCGGAACACAAGGTGAGCTGGCGGCCATAGGCGGCCACGGGGGCGCCACCGGCCCCGCCCGGATCGCCGCCCCGGGCCCGCCC
>NZ_JBSGVS010000042.1:0-84914 GCF_053608565.1 Streptomyces sp. NPDC055025 | reverse complement strand
GTGCGAGACAACGCCCGCCGACAGCCCGAACCACCCCCGCCCCGGCCCCCACCCCCCCCCGTGAACCACGGCGTCACAGTCACCTGGCCCCCCAACGGCCCGCGCGCCCCCCCCCCCGCCCCCCCCACGGCCCGTACTCTTGTCCCCGTGCAGGAACTCCACAACGCCCCTCTCGCCCCCCTGACCACCTTCCGGCTCGGCGGGCCCGCGGCCCGGCTCCTCACGGCCACCACCGACGACGAGGTCACCGAAGCCGTACGCGCGGCGGACGCGGCCGGCACACCGCTCCTGATCATCGGCGGCGGGAGCAATCTGGTCATCGGGGACCAGGGCTTCGAGGGAACCGCCCTGCGTATCGCGACCCGGGGCTTCACCCTCGACGGCACCACGCTGGAGCTGGCCGCGGGCGAGGTCTGGAGCGACGCCGTCGCCCGTACCGTCGAGGCGGGCCTGGCGGGCGTCGAATGCCTCGCCGGCATCCCCGGATCGGCCGGTGCCACCCCGATCCAGAACGTCGGCGCGTACGGCCAGGAGGTGTCCAGCACCATCACCGAGGTCGTCGCCTACGACCGCGCCGCCCGCGAGACCGTCACGCTGACCAACGCCGAATGCGCCTTCTCGTACCGCCACAGCCGCTTCAAGGAGCACCCCGAGCGGTATGCCGTGCTGCGCGTCCGCTTCCTGCTGGAGGACGCGGGCGGGCTCTCCGCCCCGCTCAAGTACGCCGAGACGGCCCGCGCCCTCGGGGTCGAGCCCGGCGACCGCGTGCCCGCCGCCGTCGCCCGGGACACCGTGCTCAAGCTGCGGGCGGGCAAGGGCATGGTGCTGGACCCCGAGGACCACGACACCTGGTCGGCGGGCTCCTTCTTCACCAACCCGGTCCTGACCGAGCGGGAGCACGCCGAGTTCGTCGGGCGCGTACGGGCCCGCCTCGGCGCCGCCGCGACGCCGCCCGCGTTCCCCGCGGGGGAGGGCCTCACGAAGACCTCCGCCGCCTGGCTGATCGACAAGGCCGGTTTCACCAAGGGGTACGGCACGGGCCCGGCCCGTATCTCCGGCAAGCACACCCTCGCCCTCACCAACCGGGGCGCGGCGACCACCGAGGATCTGCTCACGCTCGCCCGCGAGGTGGTCGCCGGGGTCCATGAGGCGTTCGGGATCACCCTGGTCAACGAGCCCGTGACGGTCGGCGTCAGCCTCTAGCACGCCCCCCACGGACGTTTCAGTCCGCCAGCCAGGTGTCGATCCCCGCCAGCAGCTTCTCCCGTACCTCCGGGGGCGCCGCCGAGCCCCGTACCGACTGACGCGCCAGCTCGGCGAGTTCCGCGTCGCTGAAGCCGTGGTGCGCGCGGGCCAGCTCGTACTGCGCCACCAGCCGCGAGCCGAACAGCAGCGGGTCGTCCGCGCCGAGCGCCATCGGTACCCCCGCCTCGAAAAAGGTCCGCAGCGGCACGTCCTCCGGCTTCTCGTAGACGCCCAGCGCCACATTGGAGGACGGGCAGACCTCGCAGGTCACCCCCCGGTCCGCGAGCCTGCGCAGAAGCCTGGGGTCCTCGGCGGCCCGGACGCCGTGTCCGATCCGGGAGGCGCGCAGATCGTCCAGACAGTCCCGTACGGACGCGGGCCCGGTCAGCTCGCCGCCGTGCGGCGCGGCCAGCAGCCCGCCCTCCCTGGCGATCGCGAAGGCGCGGTCGAAGTCCCTGGCCATCCCGCGCCGCTCGTCGTTGGAGAGCCCGAAGCCGACGACACCCCGGTCCGCGTACCGCACGGCGAGCCGGGCCAGGGTCCTGGCCTCCAGCGGGTGTTTCATCCGGTTCGCCGCGACCAGCACGCGCATCCCGAGACCGGTGTCCCTGGCGGCCGCGTCCACGGCGTCCAGGATGATCTCCAGCGCGGGGATCAGCCCGCCGAGCAGCGGTGCGTACGAGGTGGGGTCGACCTGTATCTCCAGCCAGCCCGAGCCGTCCCGTACGTCCTCCTCGGCGGTCTCGCGGACCAGCCGCTGGATGTCCTCCGGCGCGCGCAGACAGGACCGGGCGATGTCGTAGAGCCGCTGGAAACGGAACCAGCCGCGCTCGTCGGTGGCGCGCAGTCTGGGCGGTTCACCGCTGGTCAGCGCCTCGGGGAGGTGGACACCGTACTTCTCGGCGAGTTCGAGCAGCGTCGTGGGCCGCATCGAACCGGTGAAGTGCAGATGCAGATGAGCCTTGGGCAGCAGGCTGAGATCGCGGGGGCGGGTGGTGCTCTCCATTCCAGGATCCTGCCGCACGGAAGGGCCGACCGGCAGCCCCTTTCCCCGATCGAGATCTTGCCCGAACGCAAAAACGAGCCCCCGGCCATCGCCGGGAGCCCGTTTCCGTGGCGCGGTGTCTTCGGCCCGCCCGGGAGGAGCGGCGGGAGGAAGCGCGGCGCGGGTCAGTCCTGAGCCTCGGCCAGCAGCTTCTGGATCCGGGTGATGCCCTGCACCAGGTCCTCGTCGCCGAGCGCGTACGACAGCCGCAGATATCCGGGCGTACCGAAGGCCTCGCCCGGCACCACCGCGACCTCGACCTCCTCCAAAATCAGCGCGGCCAGCTCGACCGTGGTCCGCGGCCGGCTGCCCCGGATCTCCTTGCCCAGGAGGGCCTTCACCGAGGGGTACACATAGAACGCGCCCTCGGGCTCGGGGCAGAGCACGCCGTCGATCTCGTTGAGCATCCGCACGACGGTCCGGCGGCGCCGGTCGAACGCGGTGCGCATCTCGGCGACGGCCGTGAGATCACCGGAGACGGCGGCGAGCGCGGCGGCCTGCGCGACATTGGAGACATTGGACGTGGCGTGCGACTGGAGGTTGGTCGCGGCCTTGACGACATCCTTGGGGCCGATGACCCAGCCCACACGCCAGCCGGTCATCGCGTAGGTCTTCGCCACACCGTTGACCACGAGGCACTTGTCACGCAGCTCCGGCACGGCGGCGGGCAGCGAGGTGAAGGTGGCGTCGCCGTACACCAGGTGCTCGTAGATCTCGTCCGTCAGCACCCACAGCCCGTGCTCGACGGCCCAGCGGCCGATGGCCTCGGTGTCGGCGGGGCTGTAGACGGCACCCGTCGGGTTGGACGGTGAGACGAAGAGCACGACCTTCGTACGCTCCGTACGGGCCGCCTCCAACTGCTCGACGGAGAGCCGGTAGCCGGTGGTCTCGTCGGCCACGACCTCTACCGGGACACCGCCGGCCAGCCGGATCGACTCGGGATAGGTGGTCCAGTACGGAGCCGGGACGATGACCTCGTCACCGGGGTCCAGTATGGCCGCGAACGCCTCGTAGATCGCCTGCTTGCCGCCGTTGGTCACCAGGACCTGGGAGGCCTCGATCTCGTAACCCGAGTCACGCAGCGTCTTCGCGACGATGGCGGCCTTCAGCTCGGGAAGCCCGCCGGCCGGCGTGTAGCGGTGGTACTTGGGGACACGGCAGGCCTCGACGGCCGCGTCGACGATATAGCCGGGCGTCGGGAAGTCGGGCTCGCCGGCGCCGAAGCCGATCACCGGACGTCCGGCGGCCTTCAGGGCCTTGGCCTTGGCGTCCACGGCGAGGGTCGCGGATTCGGAGATCGCGCCGACTCGGGCGGAGACCCGGCGCTCGGTGGGTGGGATTGCAGCGCTCATACGGCCATGGTCCCAGACCTGAAACCTCCCCGGCACACAGGTTTCATCCAGTGAACAAACAGCGGACGGCCCCGCGAACGGCGCCGGTCGTGAATCGTTACGGCGCAAGCTGTTCGACGCGGGCGCCACGACCACGTACACTCACTCGTCGTTGGGCCTCGGCAGACAGGTCCGTACCAGGCACTCCGTGCACCCGGTCGGATGCGGTAGGTTGAGGAAGACACAAAGGGTCGTAGCTCAATTGGTAGAGCACTGGTCTCCAAAACCAGCGGTTGGGGGTTCAAGTCCCTCCGGCCCTGCTACACAAGCCTCCGCCAGGCTGTGTGCGCATGCACGTACATTCAATGCACCGCCGTGCGGCTCCCCCGGGCGCGGCACGGCCACGACCGGGAATCAGGTGAGAGAGCGTGACGGACGCCGTGGGCTCCATCGACAAGCCTGATGCCGACGACGAGTCCGCTGAGTCGAAGAAGCCCCGTAAGGGTGGCAAGCGCGGCAAGAAGGGTCCTCTGGGCCGTCTCGCGCTCTTCTACCGTCAGATCGTCGCCGAGCTGCGCAAGGTCGTCTGGCCGACTCGCAATCAGCTGACGACGTACACCACAGTGGTGATTGTCTTCGTTGTCATCATGATCGGTCTGGTGACCGTGATTGACTACGGCTTCCAGAATGCGATCAAGTACGTCTTCGGCTGATCCCGCGAAGAGCGCCCGACGCGGCGCTCCTTCGCGTGTTCCACCCATTGAGCCAGGAAGAAGCAGCCACCGTGTCTGACCCGAAACTGAACGACGCCAGCGAGTCGGAGGAGTCCCGAGAGGACGAAACCGGCATCGTCGAGGCGGCGGACGCTGTCGAGCCAGACCAGGCCGAAGCCGCTGACGTCGCCGCGGGCGAGCCGGCCGAAGAGGCCGCTCTCCATGTCGAGGACGACGAGACCGAGGCGGACGACGACTCCGCCGAGGACGCGCGCGACGAGGCGGACACGGACGACGAGGACGCCGAGGGCGAGGCCCCGGCCGACGCTCCCGCCGACCCGATCGCCGCGCTCCGTGAGGAGCTCCGCGGTCTGCCCGGCGAGTGGTACGTCATCCACACCTACGCGGGCTACGAGAAGCGCGTGAAGGCCAACCTGGAGCAGCGTGCCGTCTCGCTGAACGTCGAGGACTTCATCTACCAGGCCGAGGTCCCCGAGGAAGAGATCGTCCAGATCAAGAACGGCGAGCGCAAGAACGTCCGCCAGAACAAGCTCCCGGGCTATGTCCTGGTGCGGATGGATCTGACGAACGAGTCCTGGGGCGTCGTCCGCAACACCCCGGGCGTCACCGGCTTCGTGGGCAACGCGTACGACCCGTACCCGCTGACCCTGGACGAGATCGTCAAGATGCTCGCGCCGGAGGCCGAGGAGAAGGCCGCCCGTGAGGCCGCCGAGGCCGAGGGCAGGCCGGTTCCGTCCCGCAAGGTCGAGGTCCAGGTGCTGGACTTCGAGGTCGGTGACTCGGTCACCGTCACCGACGGTCCGTTCGCCACGCTCCAGGCGACCATCAACGAGATCAACGCCGACTCGAAGAAGGTCAAGGGCCTGGTCGAGATCTTCGGCCGGGAGACGCCGGTCGAGCTGAGCTTCGACCAGATCCAGAAGAACTGAGCGCCGGACCGCACGGGCGTCACGCGCCCTCTGGCACAACAGCTCCGGAGCAGCGACTCCGGAACAACAGCTTCCGACCAGGTCAGACAGGCTCCCACAGATGTCTGACCTGTCGGTTTTTGGCCGTACAGCTATACCCGTTATCGTTGTGCGGTATGCCTCCATCCGGATGACCGGACGGTCGGCTGAAAACTCTCACTAGGACCCGGAGAGAGCACATGCCTCCCAAGAAGAAGAAGGTCACGGGGCTTATCAAGCTCCAGATCAGTGCCGGTGCGGCCAACCCGGCTCCGCCGGTCGGCCCCGCACTGGGCCAGCACGGCGTCAACATCATGGAGTTCTGCAAGGCCTACAACGCCGCGACCGAGTCGCAGCGTGGCATGGTCGTGCCGGTGGAGATCACGGTCTACGACGACCGCTCCTTCACCTTCATCACCAAGACTCCGCCGGCCGCCAAGCTGATCCTCAAGGCCGCTGGTGTGGACAAGGGCTCCGGCGAGCCGCACGTCAAGAAGGTCGCGAAGCTCACCCGCGCCCAGGTGCGTGACATCGCCACGACCAAGATGCCCGACCTGAACGCCAACGACCTGGACGCCGCCGAGAAGATCATCGCCGGCACCGCCCGTTCCATGGGCATCACGGTCGAGGGCTGACCCAGCCGGGCAAGCCCCAGTGGCAGGGCCATGCGCGGCCCGGACCACGAACTCCACACCTGTACGAACCACCAGGAGAAGAAGTGAAGCGCAGCAAGGCTCTCCGCGGCGCGGACGCCAAGATCGACCGGGAGCGCAGCTACGCCCCGCTCGAGGCCGTCCGTCTCGCCAAGGACACCACCACCACCAAGTTCGACGGCACCGTCGAGGTGGCCATGCGGCTGGGCGTCGACCCGCGCAAGGCCGACCAGATGGTCCGTGGCACCGTGAACCTTCCGCACGGCACCGGCAAGACCGCCCGGGTCCTGGTCTTCGCGACCGGTGACCGTGCCGAGGCCGCGCGTGCCGCGGGCGCCGACATCGTCGGCGCCGACGAACTCATCGACGAGGTCTCGAAGGGCCGTCTGGACTTCGACGCCGTCGTCGCCACCCCGGACCTCATGGGCAAGGTCGGCCGCCTCGGCCGTGTCCTCGGCCCGCGTGGTCTGATGCCGAACCCGAAGACCGGCACGGTCACCCCGGATGTCACCAAGGCTGTCAACGACATCAAGGGCGGCAAGATCGAGTTCCGTGTCGACAAGCACTCGAACCTGCACTTCATCATCGGCAAGGTCTCCTTCGACGAGACGAAGCTGGTCGAGAACTACGCCGCGGCGCTGGAGGAGATCCTCCGTCTGAAGCCGTCCGCCGCGAAGGGCCGCTACATCAGGAAGGCGACCCTGACGACGACGATGGGTCCCGGCATCCCGCTGGACGGCAACCGCACGCGCAACCTCCTCGTGGAGGAGGACCCGGCCGCCGTCTGACCGACGGCAGCCGCGGCTCACGCGTACGGCACGTCGTACCGCACGGACCGCACGGACGAAAGGCCGGTCCCCGCACCTCTCCGGAGGCGCGGGGACCGGCTGTTTATTCAGCGGGCACTGTCAGAGGCGGACGGTAGAGTTCGCCGGGCGTACAAGATCTTTTACTTATTCGTGGGGGGATCCATGAAGACCACTTATCGGAACATCGCGGCGACCGCGCTCGCGGGCGCGCTGCTCTGCGGCACGGCGGCCTGCTCGGCGGAGAGCACCAAGCCCGCCGCGGACGGCAAGAGCGACGACGGCAGGGCCGCGGCGAAGACGGTGGAGATGTCCCCGGTCGCCGCCGTCGAGAAGGCGACCGCCAACAACAAGGACCTCACCTCGCTCACCTACTCCATGAGCGGCAAGATCCCGGGCGAGGGCCCGGTCGAGGCCGACGCGGCGCTGGGGCTGAAGCCGCTGGGCATGCAGATGACGATGCGCATGGAGGTGGACGGAAAGCAGGAGGAGGTCGAGATCCGGCTCACCGAGGAGGGTCTCTATCTCAACGGAGGCAAGGAAGCCGCCGCCGAGATGGACGGCAAGAAGTGGATGAAGTTCCCCATGGACCCGTCCGGGACGGGATCGTCGGCGGCCGGGCTGCCCAGCCAGTTCGACCAGAACCCCGCCGAGGAGTCCGCCTCGCTGACCGCCGCCGACGATCTCAAGAAGGTCGGCGAGGAGACCGTCGACGGGGTCGCCACCACGCACTACACCGGCACCCTGACGCTGGCGGAGCTGCGCGAGAGCCTGAAGGAAGAGAAGGACGCCAAGGCCAAGGAGCGCCGTGAGAAGGGCTTCAAGGAGTACGAGGACATGGGCATCGACAAGCTGACGATGGACATGTGGATCGACAAGGGCGACCTCACCAAGCAGTTCCGTATCCAGGCAGCCGCGACGAAGGGACCGCTCGACATGACGATCAAGTTCCTCGCCTACAACAAGCCGGTGACGGTCAAGGCTCCGCCTGCCTCCGAGACCGTCGACCTCGCGGACATGATGGAAGGCGCCCAGGCCGGCTGACGGCCTCCCGGCGCGATTTGCCTGGCACGGCGCCCTTCACGTACTGTTCGTGAGAAGCCAAAGACCGCTGGTCGTTGCCGTGTGCTCGTAAGAGGGTGCGGCGGCCGAAGGATCCGCTAGCTGCGGACGACCTGCGCAGGTGACTGTGGACAGCTCCCGGATCCCATTCGGTCGAGCTACGCCCCGTGCGCCTGCGCCGGGGCGTTTCGTTTTGCCCAGCCCCTTCTGAGCGGTCCTCATCACCCGGAAGGAGGCCGACGCTCATGGCAAGGCCCGACAAGGCTGCCGCGGTGGCCGAGCTGACGGACAAGTTCCGCAGCTCGAACGCCGCCGTGCTGACCGAGTACCGGGGTCTCACCGTGGCGCAGCTCAAGGAGCTGCGCCGTTCTCTCGGTGAGAACGCCCAGTACGCCGTGGTGAAGAACACGCTGACCAAGATCGCGGCCAACGAGGCCGGGATCAACACGCTGGACGACCTGTTCTCGGGTCCGACGGCGGTTGCCTTCGTCACCGGTGACCCGGTGGAGTCGGCGAAGGGTCTTCGTGACTTCGCCAAGGACAACCCGAATCTCATCATCAAGGGCGGCGTCCTTGACGGTAAGGCGCTCAGCGCCGATGAGATCAAGAAGCTCGCGGACCTCGAGTCCCGCGAGGTTCTGCTCTCCAAGCTGGCAGGTGCCATGAAGGGCAAGCAGTCGCAGGCTGCCTCGCTCTTCCAGGCCCTTCCGTCGAAGTTCGTCCGCACGGCGGAAGCGCTTCGCGTCAAGAGGGAAGAGCAGGGCGGTGCCGGTACGCCGGCTCCCGTCGAGGCCGACTCCGAGTAATCACGCTCGTTCGGTCGCAGCGGGCCGGTACGCCCGCGGAACTGTACATACGGCACCAGCCGAATTAGTGGAAGGACCGCCATCATGGCGAAGCTCAGCCAGGAAGACCTGCTCGCGCAGTTCGAGGACATGACCCTCATCGAGCTCTCCGCGTTCGTGAAGGCCTTCGAGGAGAAGTTCGACGTCACCGCCGCCGCCGCGGTCGCCGCCCCGGCCGCCGGTGTCCCCGGTGCCCCGGTCGAGGCCGTCGAGGAGCAGGACGAGTTCGACGTCATCCTCACCGGTGCCGGCGAGAAGAAGATCCAGGTCATCAAGGTCGTGCGTGAGCTGACCTCGCTGGGTCTGAAGGAGGCCAAGGACCTCGTCGACGGCGCCCCGAAGGCCGTTCTGGAGAAGGTCGCCAAGGAGGCCGCCGAGAAGGCCGCCGAGTCCCTCAAGGGCGCCGGCGCCTCCGTCGAGGTCAAGTAACCCCTGCGAGCCCGCCACCGCCGCCCTCGGGCGCCTGGAGGCGGTCTCGGCGCCATGAGGCGCGATGTTGACGCGCGGGGCGATCACCCAGTCGGGTGGTCGCCCTTCCGCGTTCCCGTGGGGGCTGCCTTGCTCTTCCGTTGGCGACGAGTATCGTGATCATCGCCGTGCTTCGGTACGCCCGGTCACGCTCCGCAGGGGGTGGGGGGCCTTGACGAACCGCACGCAGCGCGCAATTCTCAGGAACGCGTCGCACAGTCGGCACAATCGATCCGGATCCGAGGCATGGATCGACGGCGAAGAGGGCAGTATCGATGTGCGCCTACGGCGCGAAGGCTTGCCGCAGTTGAGACAAGGGTGTTGAGAACAACGAGGGTGTCGGAAAACCCGCTCTGGACATCAGTGTGCCAAGTGGCTACACTGACCCTTTGCGCTGCCTGTTAGCTGCTCCCTGCCCGTCACCAGGGGCACCCCCTCGTATGAGCATCGGTGGTTGAAGGCCCTGAAGTGGGCTTTCTCTCTCCGTGCCCTGCTTGGGACCGGTACGCGCGTAGTGAGTCCGAGCCCTCGGAAGGACCCCCTCTTGGCCGCCTCGCGCAACGCCTCGACCGCGAATACGAACAACGGCGCCAGCACCGCCCCGCTGCGCATCTCCTTTGCAAAGATCAAGGAGCCCCTCGAGGTTCCGAACCTCCTTGCGCTGCAGACCGAGAGCTTTGACTGGCTGCTCGGCAATGCCGCTTGGAAGGCTCGTGTCGAGGCGGCTCTCGAGAACGGGCAGGACGTCCCCAGGAAGTCCGGTCTGGAGGAGATCTTCGAGGAGATCTCCCCGATCGAGGACTTCTCCGGGTCGATGTCGCTGACCTTCCGCGACCACCGCTTCGAGCCCTCCAAGAACTCGATCGACGAGTGCAAGGAGCGCGACTTCACGTTCGCCGCCCCGCTCTTCGTCACGGCCGAGTTCACCAACAACGAGACCGGCGAGATCAAGTCCCAGACGGTCTTCATGGGCGACTTCCCGCTCATGACCAACAAGGGCACCTTCGTCATCAACGGCACCGAGCGTGTCGTGGTGTCCCAGCTCGTCCGCTCGCCGGGTGTCTACTTCGACTCCTCGATCGACAAGACGTCCGACAAGGACATCTACTCCGCCAAGATCATCCCGTCCCGGGGTGCCTGGCTGGAGATGGAGATCGACAAGCGCGACATGGTCGGTGTCCGTATCGACCGCAAGCGCAAGCAGTCCGTGACCGTCCTCCTCAAGGCTCTCGGCTGGACGACCGAGCAGATCCTGGACGAGTTCGGCGAGTACGAGTCCATGCGCGCCACCCTGGAGAAGGACCACACCCAGGGCCAGGACGACGCGCTGCTCGAC
Organism: Streptomyces sp. NPDC055025; assembly: GCF_053608565.1. Taxonomy (NCBI): domain Bacteria; kingdom Bacillati; phylum Actinomycetota; class Actinomycetes; order Kitasatosporales; family Streptomycetaceae; genus Streptomyces; species Streptomyces sp. NPDC055025. The sequence goes on along the minus strand of NZ_JBSGVS010000042.1, from coordinate 74,442 downwards.
ATCTACCGCAAGCTGCGCCCGGGTGAGCCCCCGACGCGTGAGGCGGCTCAGACGCTGCTCGAGAACCTCTACTTCAACCCCAAGCGGTACGACCTCGCCAAGGTCGGCCGGTACAAGGTGAACAAGAAGCTCGGCGCCGACGAGCCGCTGGACGCCGGCGTGCTCACCACCGACGATGTCATCGCGACCATCAAGTACCTGGTCAAGCTGCACGCCGGGGAGACCGAGACGGTCGGCGAGAACGGCACCACGATCGTCGTCGAGACCGACGACATCGACCACTTCGGCAACCGCCGTCTGCGCAATGTCGGCGAGCTCATCCAGAACCAGGTCCGTACGGGTCTGGCGAGGATGGAGCGCGTCGTGCGTGAGCGCATGACGACCCAGGACGTCGAGGCGATCACGCCGCAGACGCTGATCAACATCCGGCCGGTCGTCGCCTCCATCAAGGAGTTCTTCGGCACCAGCCAGCTCTCGCAGTTCATGGACCAGAACAACCCGCTGTCGGGTCTCACCCACAAGCGCCGTCTGTCGGCTCTTGGCCCGGGTGGTCTCTCCCGTGAGCGGGCCGGCTTCGAGGTCCGTGACGTGCACCCGTCGCACTACGGCCGCATGTGCCCGATCGAGACCCCCGAAGGCCCGAACATCGGTCTGATCGGCTCGCTCGCCTCGTACGGCCGGGTCAACGCGTTCGGTTTCGTCGAGACCCCGTACCGCAAGGTCACCGACGGCCAGGTCACCGACGAGGTCGACTACCTGACCGCCGACGAGGAGGACAGGTTCGTCATCGCCCAGGCGAACGCGATCCTCTCCGACGATCTGCGCTTCACCGAGCCCCGTGTCCTGGTCCGCCGCCGTGGCGGTGAGGTCGACTACGTGCCCGGCACGGACGTCGACTACATGGATGTCTCGCCGCGCCAGATGGTGTCGGTCGCGACCGCCATGATCCCGTTCCTGGAGCACGACGACGCCAACCGCGCCCTCATGGGCGCGAACATGATGCGTCAGGCCGTGCCCCTGATCACCTCCGAGGCGCCGCTCGTCGGCACCGGTATGGAGTACCGCTGCGCGGTCGACGCCGGCGATGTGATCAAGGCGGAGAAGGCGGGTGTGGTCCAGGAGGTATCCGCGGACTACATCACCGTCGCCAATGACGACGGCACGTACACCACGTACCGCATCGCCAAGTTCTCCCGCTCCAACCAGGGCACCTCGGTCAACCAGAAGGTCGTCGTCAACGAGGGCGACCGGGTCGTCGAGAACCAGGTGCTCGCGGACGGTCCGGCCACCCAGCTCGGCGAGATGGCACTCGGCAAGAACCTTCTCGTGGCGTTCATGCCGTGGGAGGGCCACAACTACGAAGACGCGATCATCCTCAGCCAGCGGCTGGTCCAGGACGACGTCCTCTCCTCGATCCACATCGAGGAGCACGAGGTCGACGCCCGTGACACCAAGCTCGGACCCGAGGAGATCACCCGGGACATCCCGAACGTCTCCGAGGAGGTCCTCGCGGACCTCGACGAGCGCGGCATCATCCGTATCGGTGCCGAGGTCGTCGCCGGGGACATCCTGGTCGGCAAGGTCACGCCCAAGGGCGAGACCGAGCTGACCCCGGAGGAGCGTCTGCTCCGCGCGATCTTCGGCGAGAAGGCCCGTGAGGTCCGTGACACCTCGCTGAAGGTGCCGCACGGCGAGACCGGCAAGGTCATCGGCGTACGGGTCTTCGACCGCGAGGAGGGCGACGAACTGCCGCCGGGCGTGAACCAGCTCGTCCGCGTGTACGTCGCGCAGAAGCGCAAGATCACCGACGGTGACAAGCTCGCCGGACGCCACGGCAACAAGGGCGTCATCTCGAAGATCCTGCCGATCGAGGACATGCCGTTCCTGGAGGACGGCACCCCGGTCGACATCATCCTCAACCCGCTGGGTGTCCCGTCCCGGATGAACCCGGGGCAGGTCCTGGAGATCCATCTCGGCTGGCTCGCCAGCCAGGGCTGGAAGGTCGAGGGCAGCGACGAGTGGATGGAGCGGCTGAAGGTCATCGGCGCCGACGAGGTCGCCCCCGGTACCAATGTCGCCACCCCGGTCTTCGACGGCGCGCGCGAGGACGAGATCTCCGGTCTCTTCGAGGCCACGATCCCCAACCGCGACGGCAACCGGATGGTGCAGCCGTCCGGCAAGGCCCATCTGTTCGACGGCCGCTCCGGTGAGCCGTTCCCGGACCCGATCTCGATCGGGTACATGTACATCCTCAAGCTCCACCACCTGGTCGACGACAAGCTGCACGCGCGTTCGACCGGTCCGTACTCGATGATCACCCAGCAGCCGCTGGGTGGTAAGGCCCAGTTCGGCGGTCAGCGCTTCGGTGAGATGGAGGTGTGGGCGCTGGAGGCTTATGGCGCCGCGTACGCCCTCCAGGAGCTGCTGACGATCAAGTCCGACGACGTGACCGGCCGCGTGAAGGTCTACGAGGCCATCGTCAAGGGCGAGAACATCCCCGAGCCCGGCATTCCCGAGTCCTTCAAGGTGCTCATCAAGGAAATGCAGTCGCTCTGCCTCAACGTGGAGGTGCTGTCCTCGGACGGTATGTCCATCGAGATGCGCGACACGGACGAGGACGTCTTCCGCGCGGCGGAGGAGCTCGGTATCGACCTGTCCCGGCGCGAGCCGAGCAGCGTCGAAGAGGTCTGACGGGTTGGCCGGCCGGATCCCGTATCCGGCCGGCTCTCCCCGGACCCGTTCAGACCATTGCTGAAGTGCCCCATATTTCTCGCTGACGCGAGGGGGCTCGAACCCCCGAAAGAGGGATTGACGACAAGTGCTCGACGTCAACTTCTTCGACGAGCTGCGGATCGGCCTCGCCACCGCGGACGACATCCGGACCTGGTCCCACGGCGAAGTGAAGAAGCCGGAGACCATCAACTACCGCACGCTCAAGCCCGAGAAGGACGGACTCTTCTGCGAGAAGATCTTCGGCCCCACCCGGGACTGGGAGTGCTACTGCGGCAAGTACAAGCGTGTCCGCTTCAAGGGCATCATCTGTGAGCGCTGTGGCGTCGAGGTCACGCGCGCCAAGGTGCGCCGTGAGCGGATGGGCCATATCGAACTGGCCGCGCCCGTCACCCACATCTGGTACTTCAAGGGCGTCCCGTCGCGCCTCGGGTATCTGCTCGACCTCGCGCCGAAGGACCTGGAGAAGGTCATCTACTTCGCCGCGTACATGATCACGTTCGTGGACGAGGAGCGCCGTACGCGCGACCTGCCCTCGCTGGAGGCCCATGTCTCCGTCGAGCGCCAGCAGGTCGAGAACCGCCGCGACGCCGACCTCGAAGCCCGCGCCAAGAAGCTTGAGACCGACCTGGCCGAGCTGGAGGCCGAGGGCGCCAAGGCCGATGTGCGCCGCAAGGTGCGCGAGGGCGCCGAGCGTGAGATGAAGCAGCTCCGTGACCGCGCGCAGCGCGAGATCGACCGTCTCGACGAGGTGTGGAACCGCTTCAAGAACCTCAAGGTCCAGGACCTGGAGGGCGACGAGCTGCTCTACCGCGAGCTGCGTGACCGCTTCGGCACGTACTTCGACGGTTCGATGGGCGCCGCCGCGCTCCAGAAGCGGCTGGAGTCCTTCGACCTGGACGAGGAGGCCGAGCGCCTCCGCGAGATCATCCGTACCGGCAAGGGCCAGAAGAAGACCCGCGCGCTCAAGCGCCTCAAGGTCGTCTCCGCGTTCCTCCAGACGAGCAACAGCCCCAAGGGCATGGTGCTGGACTGCGTCCCGGTGATCCCGCCGGACCTGCGTCCGATGGTGCAGCTCGACGGTGGCCGCTTCGCGACCTCCGACCTGAACGACCTGTACCGCCGTGTGATCAACCGGAACAACCGCCTCAAGCGCCTTCTCGACCTCGGTGCCCCCGAGATCATCGTGAACAACGAGAAGCGGATGCTCCAGGAGGCCGTCGACGCGCTGTTCGACAACGGCCGCCGCGGCCGTCCGGTGACCGGTCCCGGTAACCGCCCGCTGAAGTCCCTGAGCGACATGCTCAAGGGCAAGCAGGGCCGTTTCCGTCAGAACCTGCTCGGCAAGCGCGTCGACTACTCGGCCCGTTCCGTGATCGTCGTCGGCCCGCAGCTCAAGCTGCACCAGTGCGGTCTGCCGAAGGCCATGGCGCTGGAGCTCTTCAAGCCGTTCGTGATGAAGCGCCTGGTGGACCTGAACCACGCGCAGAACATCAAGTCGGCCAAGCGCATGGTCGAGCGCGGCCGTACGGTCGTGTACGACGTGCTCGAAGAGGTCATCGCCGAGCACCCGGTGCTGCTGAACCGTGCGCCGACCCTGCACCGCCTCGGTATCCAGGCCTTCGAACCGCAGCTCGTCGAGGGCAAGGCCATCCAGATCCACCCGCTCGTCTGCACCGCGTTCAACGCGGACTTCGACGGTGACCAGATGGCCGTCCACCTGCCGCTCTCCGCGGAGGCGCAGGCCGAGGCCCGCATCCTGATGCTGTCCTCGAACAACATCCTCAAGCCGGCCGACGGCCGTCCGGTCACCATGCCCACCCAGGACATGGTGCTCGGTCTCTTCTTCCTCACCACGGACGAGGAGGAGCGCGAGGTCAAGGGCGTGGGCCGGTCCTTCGGCTCCAGCGCCGAGGCGACCATGGCGTTCGACAACCGGGAGCTCTCGCTCCAGGCGAAGGTCGACATCCGCTTCCCGGTGGGCACTATCCCGCCGCGCGGCTGGACCCCGCCGGCGGTCGAGGACGGCGAGCAGCAGGACTACCAGCAGGGCGACAGCTTCCGGCTGCGTACGACCCTGGGCCGCGCGCTCTTCAACGAGCTGCTGCCCGAGGACTACCCGTTCGTCGACTACTCGGTGGGCAAGAAGCAGCTCTCCGAGATCGTCAACGACCTGGCCGAGCGCTACCCCAAGGTCATCGTGGCGGCGACGCTCGACAACCTGAAGGCGGCGGGCTTCTACTGGGCGACCCGTTCCGGTGTCACCGTGGCCATCTCCGACGTGGTCGTGCCCGAGGCGAAGAAGGCGATCGTCCAGGGTTACGAGGCACAGGACGAGAAGGTCCAGAAGCAGTACGAGCGCGGTCTGATCACCAAGCAGGAGCGCACGCAGGAACTGATCACGATCTGGACCAAGGCGACCAACGAGGTCGCCGAGGCGATGAACGCGAACTTCCCGAAGACCAACCCCATCTTCATGATGGTGAACTCGGGCGCGCGTGGAAACATGATGCAGATGCGTCAGATCGCCGGTATGCGTGGTCTGGTGTCGAACGCCAAGAACGAGACGATCCCGCGTCCCATCAAGGCGTCCTTCCGTGAGGGCCTGTCCGTGCTGGAGTACTTCATCTCCACGCACGGTGCCCGTAAGGGTCTGGCCGACACCGCCCTGCGTACCGCCGACTCGGGTTACCTGACCCGTCGTCTGGTGGACGTCTCGCAGGACGTGATCATCCGCGAGGAGGACTGCGGCACCGACCGCGGCCTCAAGCTGAAGATCGCGGTCAAGGGCGCCGACGGTGTGCTCCACAAGACGGAGGACGTCGAGACCTCCGTGTACGCGCGGATGCTCGCCGAGGACGTCGTCATCGACGGCAAGGTCATCGCGCCGGCCAATGTCGACCTGGGCGATGTCCTGATCGACGCGCTGGTGAACGCCGGGGTCGAGGAGGTCAAGACCCGCTCGGTCCTGACCTGTGAGTCCGCGGTCGGCACCTGTGCCTTCTGCTACGGACGCTCGCTGGCCACCGGCAAGCTGGTCGACATCGGTGAGGCGGTCGGCATCATCGCCGCCCAGTCCATCGGTGAGCCCGGTACCCAGCTCACGATGCGTACCTTCCACACCGGTGGTGTGGCCGGTGACGACATCACCCAGGGTCTGCCCCGAGTCGTCGAGCTCTTCGAGGCCCGTACGCCCAAGGGTGTCGCCCCGATCTCGGAGGCGGCCGGCCGCGTCCGTATCGAGGAGACGGAGAAGACCAAGAAGCTGGTCGTCACCCCGGACGACGGCAGCGACGAGACGGCGTTCCCGATCTCGAAGCGCGCCCGGCTGCTGGTGGAGGAGGGCGACCACGTCGAGGTGGGCCAGAAGCTCACCGTGGGCGCCACCAACCCGCACGACGTGCTGCGGATCCTCGGTCAGCGCGCGGTCCAGGTCCACCTGGTCGGCGAGGTCCAGAAGGTCTACAACTCGCAGGGTGTGTCGATCCACGACAAGCACATCGAGATCATCATCCGGCAGATGCTGCGCCGTGTGACGATCATCGAGTCCGGCGACGCGGAGCTGCTGCCCGGCGAGCTGGTGGAGCGGTCGAAGTTCGAGACCGAGAACCGCCGTGTGGTCACGGAAGGCGGCCACCCGGCCTCCGGCCGTCCGCAGCTCATGGGTATCACCAAGGCCTCGCTGGCCACCGAGTCGTGGCTGTCGGCGGCGTCCTTCCAGGAGACGACCAGGGTCCTCACCGACGCGGCGATCAACGCCAAGTCGGACTCCCTGATCGGCCTCAAGGAGAACGTCATCATCGGTAAGCTCATCCCGGCCGGTACGGGTCTGTCCCGCTACCGCAACATCCGGGTCGAGCCGACCGAGGAGGCCAAGGCCGCGATGTACTCGGCCGTGGGCTACGACGACATCGACTACTCGCCGTTCGGCACCGGCTCCGGCCAGGCCGTCCCGCTGGAGGACTACGACTACGGTCCGTACAACCAGTAAGGCGTGAGCGAACCGGAGGGCGGCCATCCGTACGGGTGGCCGCCCTCCGGCATGTCCGGGGCCGTGCCCCGCTCAGCGGTGCTGAGGGTACGAGGGCGGCTGAGGATATGGGGACTGCGGGATGTGCGGCTGCGGCTGCGGCTGCGGTGGCGGGGGCGGGGGCGGGGGCGGCTGGAGTGGCTGCGGTGGCTGCGGTGGCAGATACGGCTGGAGATGGTGCAGCCGGGTGTAGTGGTCGGGGTGGGACGAGAGCAGCTTCGAGAGGGCGCTCTCCCGCATGGGGACACCGCCGTGCCGCGCCATGGCCATGGCCTCCCGCTGCTGGTCCGCCAGACGCAGTTTGTGGAGTACGGCCGCGAGCATCGGGGCGAAGCCCAGGGCAGCCGCGTGCTGGTCGGCCCGTACCCAGAGCTCGTAGGTCTCCGCCTCGACACCGGCACTGGAAGTGTGACCGTGTGCACAGAGTCACCCGAGTGATCCCCGTGCTCGCACAGAGTGACCGTGAAGGGCGTGGAAATCGGCGTGGCGGGGGACGGGGCGGAGGGGGGAGGGCTACGGCGCGCCCGGACCTGAGCGCGCGATCTGCCGGAGCACCTCCGGCCGCAGGATCAGCATCGTGCGCCGGCCCGTGACCACCGCCTGCCGGTCCCGCAAGTCCTTGAGCAGCCGCTGCACCATCTCGCGGGAGGCGCCGACGGACCCCGCCAGCTCCTGTTTGCTGAGCGGTACGGACAGTTCGATGCCCTCCTCCGTGCGCCGGCCGTGCGTACGCGCCAGATCGAGCAGCAGCACGGCGAAGCGTTCCCGTACGCTCATCGAGCCGAATTCAAGCCGCCGTCTGTCCGCCGCCCTGGTGCGGTCGGCGGTGAGTCCGAGCAATTTCAGCGAAACCTGGGGTGAACCCGCGAGGTATTCACGGAACCGGTCGTGCTCGACCGCGACCGCCTCCACCTGTTCCAGCGCGGTCACGGTGGCCGCCCGTACCCGGCCGGTGAGCGCCGCGGACTCGCCGACGATGTCGCCGGGGCCGCGCAGGGCGAGCAGCGCCTCGTACCCGTTGGCGGCCGATGCCGTCACCTTTGTCCAGCCGCGCAGGATGAGCAGGACATGGGTGGACGGTTCGTGCTGGTGGATGAGGGGCGTACGAGGGGCGAAGCGGAGGGCGCTGCCCAGTGCCAGCAGCGACGCCCGGTCCTCACGCTCCAGCCGGGCCAGAAACGGAACACAGTCGTCCAGCCCCGCTTCTTCGGGTAATTCCGATACGGACATGAGCTCCCCCGATCGTCCTGATGAACAGGACAAGCTACTGAAAGTGACGAGTACATGCAGGAAGAACGGCGTGTTTACCCTGGGAAAGCGGGAATCTCGGCGCGGCGTCTTTCCGGCGGCAGTACGGCGTGTCCGGCCCAGGGCATTTGTTTTGACCGGAGTCGATGAGGTAGGTACGCTCAGACCTTGTGCCTGGGGTGTGCCTGGGCTCCTGTGCGTGTCTTCAGCCGCATGGCGAGTTCGAGTATTGGCCACCGTGATCTGCGCCTTCCTCGCCTTCGGCGGGGTCATGCAGCATTCGACACACCCGACCGCGTGGGTCGGAGTCGTTCCAGGTTAGTTGTACTAACGGCACACAGAAACCGGAGAAGTAGTGCCTACGATCCAGCAGCTGGTCCGGAAGGGCCGGCAGGACAAGGTCGAGAAGAACAAGACGCCCGCGCTCGAGGGTTCCCCTCAGCGTCGCGGTGTCTGCACGCGTGTGTTCACGACCACCCCGAAGAAGCCGAACTCGGCCCTCCGGAAGGTCGCGCGTGTGCGTCTGACCTCCGGCATCGAGGTCACGGCCTACATTCCGGGTGAGGGACACAACCTGCAGGAGCACTCCATCGTGCTCGTGCGTGGTGGCCGTGTGAAGGACCTGCCTGGTGTTCGTTACAAGATCATCCGCGGCTCCCTCGACACTCAGGGTGTCAAGAACCGCAAGCAGGCCCGCAGCCGCTACGGCGCCAAGAAGGAGAAGTAAGAATGCCTCGTAAGGGCCCCGCCCCGAAGCGCCCGGTCATCATCGACCCGGTCTACGGTTCTCCTCTTGTCACCTCGCTGATCAACAAGATCCTGCTCAACGGCAAGCGTTCCACCGCCGAGCGGATCGTGTACGGCGCGATGGAAGGTCTCCGCGAGAAGACCGGCAACGACCCGGTCATCACGCTGAAGCGCGCGCTTGAGAACGTCAAGCCCACGCTTGAGGTCAAGTCCCGCCGTGTCGGTGGTGCCACCTACCAGGTGCCGATCGAGGTCAAGCCCGGTCGTGCCGCCACCCTCGCACTCCGCTGGGTCGTGGGTTACTCCCGCGCCCGTCGCGAGAAGACCATGACCGAACGCCTCATGAACGAGCTGCTCGACGCCTCCAACGGTCTGGGCGCCTCGGTCAAGAAGCGTGAGGACACGCACAAGATGGCCGAGTCCAACAAGGCCTTCGCGCACTACCGCTGGTAGTCGCTACCCCCATCGAGACCGAGAGAAGATTGAGCCTCATGGCCACCACTTCGCTTGACCTGGCCAAGGTCCGCAACATCGGGATCATGGCCCACATCGACGCGGGCAAGACGACGACCACCGAGCGCATCCTTTTCTACACCGGTGTGAGCTACAAGATCGGTGAGGTCCACGACGGCGCTGCCACGATGGACTGGATGGAGCAGGAGCAGGAGCGCGGCATCACGATCACGTCCGCCGCGACCACCTGTCACTGGCCGCTCGAGGACGTCGACCACACCATCAACATCATTGACACCCCTGGTCACGTGGACTTCACGGTCGAGGTGGAGCGTTCGCTCCGCGTGCTCGACGGTGCCGTCACCGTGTTCGACGGTGTCGCGGGTGTGGAGCCGCAGTCCGAGACGGTGTGGCGTCAGGCCGACCGTTACGGCGTGCCCCGTATCTGCTTCGTCAACAAGCTCGACCGGACCGGCGCGGAGTTCCACCGCTGCGTCGACATGATCTCGGACCGCCTCGGCGCGACCCCGATCGTCATGCAGCTTCCGATCGGTGCCGAGATGGACTTCAAGGGCGTCGTCGACCTCGTGTCGATGAAGGCCCTCGTGTGGTCCGCCGAGGCGGCCAAGGGCGAGATGTACGACGTCGTCGACATCCCGGCCACGCACACCGAGGCGGCCGAGGAGTGGCGCGGCAAGCTGCTCGAGGTCGTCTCGGAGAACGACGACGAGCTGATGGAGCTGTACCTGGAGGGCGTCGAGCCCACCGTGGAGCAGCTCTACGCGGCCATCCGCCGTATCACCATCGCCTCCGGCAAGTCCGACGGCGTCACCATCACCCCGGTGTTCTGCGGAACCGCGTTCAAGAACAAGGGCGTTCAGCCCCTGCTCGACGCGGTCGTGCGCTACCTGCCGTCTCCGCTGGACGTCGAGGGCATCGACGGCCACGACGTGAAGGACCCCGAGAAGGTCATCACGCGCAAGCCGTCCTTCGACGAGCCGCTGTCGGCGCTGGCGTTCAAGATCATGAGCGACCCGCACCTCGGCAAGCTCACCTTCGTCCGGGTGTACTCCGGCCGTCTGGAGTCCGGCTCCGCCGTGCTGAACTCCGTGAAGGGCCGCAAGGAGCGCATCGGCAAGATCTACCGTATGCACGCGAACAAGCGTGAGGAGATCGAGGCGGTGGGCGCCGGCGACATCGTCGCCGTGATGGGCCTGAAGCAGACCACCACCGGTGAGACGCTGTGCGACGAGAAGAACCCGGTGATCCTGGAGTCCATGGACTTCCCGGCGCCGGTGATCGAGGTCGCGATCGAGCCCAAGTCCAAGGGTGACCAGGAGAAGCTGGGTGTCGCCATCCAGCGGCTCGCGGAGGAGGACCCCTCCTTCCAGGTGCACACCAACGAGGAGACCGGCCAGACCGTCATCGGCGGTATGGGCGAGCTTCACCTCGAGGTCCTGGTCGACCGTATGAAGCGCGAGTTCCGCGTCGAGGCGAACGTCGGCAAGCCGCAGGTCGCTTACCGTGAGACGATCCGCAAGGCCGTCGAGCGGGTGGACTACACCCACAAGAAGCAGACCGGTGGTACCGGCCAGTTCGCGAAGGTGCAGATCTCGATCGAGCCGATCGAGGGTGGCGACGCCTCGTACGAGTTCGTGAACAAGGTCACCGGTGGCCGTATCCCGAAGGAGTACATCCCTTCGGTCGACGCGGGTGCGCAGGAAGCCATGCAGTTCGGCATCCTGGCCGGTTACGAGATGACCGGCGTACGTATCACGCTGCTCGACGGTGCGTACCACGAGGTCGACTCCTCCGAGCTGGCGTTCAAGATCGCCGGTTCGCAGGCGTTCAAGGAGGGTGCCCGCAAGGCGTCCCCCGTGCTCCTGGAGCCGATGATGGCCGTCGAGGTGACCACGCCCGAGGACTACATGGGCGATGTCATCGGCGACATCAACTCCCGCCGTGGCCAGATCCAGGCCATGGAGGAGCGGGCCGGCGCCCGGGTCATCAAGGGCCTGGTGCCGCTCTCGGAGATGTTCGGCTATGTCGGAGACCTCCGAAGCAAGACCTCGGGTCGCGCAAGCTACTCGATGCAGTTCGACTCCTACGCCGAGGTTCCGCGGAACGTCGCCGAGGAGATCATCGCGAAGGCCAAGGGCGAGTAACTCTCCCGAGCTCACGCTTTAGGCTTGTCACCGGCAAGCCCTGGGGTGTTCCCGCCGGATCACGGAGGGAACACCCCGGGCCCCGGCATCCCAGCAAAGATCACCTGGCGCCGATGAGTAAGGCGTACAGAACCACTCCACAGGAGGACCCCAGTGGCGAAGGCGAAGTTCGAGCGGACTAAGCCGCACGTCAACATCGGCACCATCGGTCACATCGACCACGGTAAGACGACCCTCACGGCCGCCATTACCAAGGTGCTGCATGACGCGTTTCCGAACCTGAACGAGGCCTCGGCCTTCGACCAGATCGACAAGGCTCCTGAGGAGCGCCAGCGCGGTATCACCATCTCCATCGCGCACGTCGAGTACCAGACCGAGTCGCGTCACTACGCGCACGTCGACTGCCCCGGTCACGCGGACTACATCAAGAACATGATCACGGGTGCGGCGCAGATGGACGGCGCCATCCTCGTGGTCGCCGCCACCGACGGCCCGATGCCGCAGACCAAGGAGCACGTGCTCCTGGCCCGCCAGGTCGGCGTGCCGTACATCGTCGTCGCCCTGAACAAGGCCGACATGGTGGACGACGAGGAGATCCTGGAGCTCGTCGAGCTCGAGGTCCGTGAGCTCCTCTCCGAGTACGAGTTCCCGGGCGACGACCTGCCGGTCGTCAAGGTCTCGGCGCTCAAGGCGCTCGAGGGCGACAAGGAGTGGGGCCAGACGGTCCTGGACCTGATGGCCGCCGTCGACGAGGCGATCCCGCAGCCCGAGCGTGACGTCGACAAGCCGTTCCTGATGCCGATCGAGGACGTCTTCACGATCACCGGTCGTGGCACCGTCGTCACCGGTCGTATCGAGCGTGGTGTCCTCAAGGTCAACGAGACCGTCGACATCGTCGGTATCAAGACCGAGAAGACCACCACCACGGTCACCGGCATCGAGATGTTCCGCAAGCTGCTCGACGAGGGCCAGGCCGGTGAGAACGTCGGTCTGCTCCTCCGTGGCATCAAGCGCGAGGACGTCGAGCGCGGCCAGGTCATCATCAAGCCGGGTTCGGTCACGCCGCACACCAGCTTCGAGGCCCAGGCCTACATCCTGTCGAAGGACGAGGGTGGCCGTCACACCCCCTTCTTCAACAACTACCGCCCGCAGTTCTACTTCCGTACCACGGACGTGACCGGCGTGGTGACCCTCCCCGAGGGCACCGAGATGGTCATGCCGGGCGACAACACCGTCATGACGGTCGAGCTGATCCAGCCCGTCGCCATGGAGGAGGGCCTCAAGTTCGCCATCCGTGAGGGTGGCCGGACCGTCGGCGCCGGCCAGGTCACCAAGATCAACAAGTAGTTCACTGATCTGGACCGACCAGGCCGCTTCTCGGAGAGTCCCTCCGCGGAGCAACCAGGGAGCATCCCAGCAGGGGCCCCGTATCCCGTCCGTGAGGACGGCGGTGCGGGGCCTTTGTGGTGGGGGTGGGGGGGTGGGGTGGGTGTGGGGGGTGGCTTGTCGTACTCGTCAAGGCTCCGGGCGGACTGCCGGAATTCCGTGCGCTGTGGGGCGCAGGATCCGATGGCTCCCTCGTCGAGCTCATGGCCCCACAGGCCGTTCAGTTTGCGGTCGCGCTGGATACGCCATACGGCCGTGGAGTCGGCGAGATGGCGGACCGCGGTCATGCCGTGCTGCTCCGCGGGGCCCGCTCTTCCGGGCCGGCCCCTTCGAGTGCTCTTCGGGGAGGGCTTCCACCTGCTGACCTGCCACGGCACGAAAAGGCCCTCCAGTGCTGCGGGTCACCCAGGTGGGTGATCCGCAGCACTGGAGGGCCGGGGTGGCTGCTTGAGTGCGGGCTGGGGCGGGCGGGGATCCAGCGGGGGTCGGGCAGGTATGGGCAGGATGGGTCAGGTGTGGGTCAGGCGTAGGTCAGGGCTGCTGGACGAGCTGGAAGGACTGGGCCGCCGAGCCGTTGCAGGGGCGCTGGATGAGCTGGGTACCGGAGGCGGCGGTGTCCGGGGCGCTCAGGCACTTGCCGCTGTGCCGGGCGGTGAAGTGGTAGCGGCCCGAGCTCTCCGCCACGGCCTGCCACTGCTGGTTCAGGCCGCCGGTGTAGTTCCAGAGCTGGATCGGGGCGTTGTCGGCGGTCGAGACATCGGTGACGTCGACGGCCTGCTGGGCGTTGGCGCGCGGACCGATACGGGAGAAGCCGCTGTCCGTGGCGCGGATCTGGTACTGCTGGGCCAGCGTGCTGTTGCAGGTGTACTGCTGGATCGCCGTGCCGTTCGCGGTTGCCGCGGCGCGGGCGTCCAGGCACAGGTTGTTGCCGGCGTTCACCAGCGAGTACCAGGCGGACTCGTTGATCGGCCCCTGCGGCGGCGTCGGGTCACCGCCCTCACCCGTACCGAGCCACTTGAGGCTGTCCAGGATGAAACGGTTCTGGGTCGCGCTGCCGAAGGTGGAGGAGAGCGTCTGGCCCGTGCTGTAGTTCATGGCGTTGTGCCCGAAGTTGGCGTAGATCATCTTGTAGCCGGTGTTGGTCCACATGATCGGGTAGTAGCCGCTGTACCAGGACTGGTTGGGGTCCGTACCGAGCGGGAAGCTCACCGGGTCGACCGACGACAGGATCTTGATGTTCGAGCGGGTCCTGAGGTCGTTGGACCAGCTGTACCACTCGCTGACCGACGAGGTGAACGTGCCGGGCAGCCCCACGGTCGTGGGGTGCGCACGGTCCTCGACCTTGAGCGTCGCGGTCGTCGGACCCCAGGTGTTCGACCGGAAGTTCCCGGAGCCGAGGAAGTCGTTGTAGTACCAGGACCAGCCGCCCGCGTTGGTGGTGAACGCGGAGACATGGAAGCCCATCCAGGCCCCGCCGCTGCGCATGTACCGCTCGAAGCCCGACCGCTGCGCGGCCGTCTGCGGCGCGTCGTCGAGGAAGAGCACCACCTGGTACTGGTCCTTGGTGATGTTCGTGAGCTGGTTCCAGTTGTTGGTCGCCGTGTACGAGAAGTTGTTGGCGGCGGCCTGCTGGGGGAACCAGGTGTTGGCTTCCCGTACGAAGCTGATGTGGGCGTCGTCCCAGGTGCCGTTGTAGAACGCCAATATCTTGAACGGCGCGGCGGCGTTCGCCTTCTGAACGGCCCCGTGGGCGGCGGGAGCGGCGGTCAGGCCGAGGAGTACGGCGAGCAACGCGAGGAGCCGGATACCGGTGCTCCTCAGGCGACCCCTGTCTCTGGTCGTGGTCATCGCGGGGACGATCCCTTCTTCTGCCAACAAGTGGGGGGTGCGTGGACCGCCTGCGGGGTGTGCGTGCGCGTCGTGCGGGCGTGTCGTATGTGTCGCATGTGTCATGTATATGACACGCGTTCACGCAGGTGGTCCGCTCGTGATTTAAGAAGTGAACTCACGCCACGTCAAGGTGTTGGTATGGACCAATGTTCTGGGGAGGGGGTGGGGGTGGTGCGTTGGGGGGTGGGGTGGGGTGGGGTGGGTTGGTGCGGGTGAGGGCCGAGGGGTAGTCGGGGTGGGCCGGGTGGTTTGGTGCCGCGTGGGGGCCGCCCCTCTGGGTTTGAGTTTCGCGATTGCGGGTCGGGCGTCAAGGGCGCTCCTCCGTCGCGTCGGCAAGCCGATTCCGCTGCGCTTCACCCTTGACTCCCGTCCCTCCATCGCAAGTGCGGATCAGTGGGAGGGGCGGCCCGGGGGAAGGGGTCCCCGGGGGGCTGGGTTCGGGGTGCTGGTTTCTTTCCCGGCCTGCGGCCCGGTGGGCCCTGCGGGGCTGCGCGGCAGTGGAATGGGGCGGTGACGACACCGGCTCGGCGGCTTTCTGTCCGCTGCTTGCTGGGGTTCAGTCCCGTGTCTGAGATTCGTGGTGACGTGGCACCCCAAGCGCCAGGCGGACGAGCGCGCGCCCTCGACGGCCCGGACGGGCCGGTGCGTCTTCCCTTTTCGCCGGTCGGGGACCTGTCGGGACGCTTCTCGCGTCACTAGGACGCAAGAGACGTCCGAAGGACATCGCAGGACCCATCGCCGCCCGGCCCCCGGGGAAAGGCGCTCACCAACCCCCACTGATGCCCTATATGAACCTATTTGGAAGGGGGTTGGGGAGTGCTGTGGGGCGGTCGTGTGTCCTCAGGTGCGTTAGGCGGGTCCCTGAGCGCAAAGAGGCCTTCAACTGGCCCATCAGCGCCCGTCACGGACACACCCACCCCACCAACCACCCAGCCCAGGCGCGGGACTGAACCCCAACAGGCAGCGGACGGTCTGTCGCTGAGCCGGTGCCGGGCCGCCCCACTCCACTGCCGCGCAGCCCCGCAGGGCCCACCAACCCGAGGCCGGGAAGGAAACAGGCACCCCCATCTGAGCCCCCCCGGGGACCCCTTCCCCCGGGCCGCCCCTCCCACTGATCCGCACTTGCGATGGAGGGACGGGAGTCAAGGGTGGAGCGCAGCGGAATCGGCTTGCCGACGCGACGAAGGAGCGCCCTTGACGCCCGGCCCGCAATCGCGAAACTCAAAGCCAGAGGGGCGGCCCCCGCGTGGCACGGGACCACCCGGCCCACCCCGACTACCCCTCGGTCCTCACCCGCAGTGGACCCATTCGCGTTACGGCCCGACTGCGGCCCCGCCGGCTCCCGTTCCCAGTTCGGCCCAGACCGTCTTGTGGGCGCCGGGCCTGCTCGTGATGCCCCAGCGGTCCGCCAGCGCGTCGACCAGTTGCAGTCCACGCCCGCCCTCGCTGTCCAGCGGGGCGCCCGTTCGTACGGTCGGCACCTGCCCCGGGCGGGTGTCGGTCACCTCGATACGGAGCGTGTCCTCCGTCGCGAGGGTGAGAGTGAGCCGGAAGTCCCGTCCGGTGGCGCTTCCGTGCAGCGCGGCGTTCGACGCCAGTTCGGCCACGACGAGCGCCGCCGTCTCGAAGGGCGTCTCCCACGAGCGCAGTCGCTCCACCGTGAGCAGCCGCGCGAGCCGGGCGCCCCGGCGGGTCGAGGACAGGCGGACGCAGAACTTCCGGGCCGGAAGCGTCGATGGGGCCGAAGGGGAGCGATCACTATTTTCGAGATTCACATCACACAGCGTGGCCGGGTCTGCGTAGGCTGAAAAGTGACGAAGCCCATACGGACGGTGACCGTCCTGTTGTGGCGCGGATCCCGGCGGCGCTTGTCAGGGCTGTACACCGTGACCTCGCGTGGGCGTCGGCGGTAGGACGACAAGCCGGTCGGAGGGCCCACGGTGAGTATCGACAGCGGTAGTACGGACTACACGACGGACGGCGCGGACGAGCCCGACTGGGAACCCGAAGGCGGCGACGACTCCGGCGCGGTGATCGCGGCGGTCGCCCGGCAGATCAAGCTCTGGCGCGAGGCGGCGGGGCTGAAGCAGGTGGAGTTCGGCACGGCGGTCGGCTACGGCGAGAACCAGATCTACAAACTGGAGGCCGGCAAGCGCATCCCCAGGCCGGAGTTCCTGGACCGCGCGGACGAGGTGCTGGGCGCGGGCGGAAAGCTCTCCGCGATGAAGAGGGACGTGCAGGAGGCCCGCTACCCGAAGAAGGTCCGCGATCTGGCCAAGCTGGAAGCGGAGGCTGTTGAGATCGGGGCCTACCTCAACCACAACATCCATGGTCTGTTGCAGACCGAGGAGTACACGAGGGCGCTGTTCGATGTCCGGCGCCCGGCCCTCTCTCCGGACGATCAGGACCGGTATGTGTCCGCCCGTCTCGCACGGCAGGAGATCTTCGACCGCTCACCGCTGGTCACGCTCACCTTTGTCCTGGAAGAGGTCACTCTACGGCGGCCCATCGGGGGCAGAATGGTGCTGCGTCGACAGCTCGAACACCTGCTGGAGATGGCCCGGTTGAGGCATGTCGAGATCCAGGTGATGCCGACGGACCGCGAGGACCACGCCGGAATGGGTGGTGAACTCCAAGTGCTGAAGCTCAGGGACGGCTCGGCGGTGGGATACGTGGCGGGGCAGCTCACCACCCGTCTGCTCTCCGACCCGAGAGAGGCCCAGGTTCTTGACCTTCGGTATGGAATCATCCGATCGCAGGCTCTCAACCCACGGGAGTCGCTGGCCTTCATCGAGAAAGTGCTGGGGGAGACATGATCCGCGACTTCTCTGCCGGGAACGCTTCCGGGCTGGAGTGGTTCAAGAGCAGCTACAGCGGCAGCAATGACAACGACTGCGTGGAAGTCGCGCCCACGTCCGACACCGTCCTCGTCCGCGACTCCAAGAACCCCCACCGCCCCCACCTCGCCCTCACCCCCACCGCCTGGGCCGACTTCGTCAGCTACGCCACCGAGCGCTGAGCCAGGCGAGGCGATACCCCCGGCGGACTGATGCCTCCGCGTCCTGTTGGACGGTGCTTTGCCGGTGCTGTTAGCTGAGAAGCGGTTCCGCAGTGCACGAGCCCGACCCGACCCGACCCGAGCCGGACCGGACCGGACCCGCTGGACGATCGAGAGAGGTGCCCGGTGCAGACACCCCGTCTGGAGGAGGTGCGCCTGACCTCCTTCAAGAGCTTCACCGACCAGCGTCTGCCGCTCCAGGCCCTCACCCTTCTGATCGGCCGGAACGGCAGCGGCAAGTCGAACGCGCTGGACGCTCTGACGGTGCTGTCCCGGCTCGCCCTCGGAGAGCCGGTACGGGACGCGCTCGACGGGCCCCGCCACGGTGGGGAGGAACCCATCCGGGGCGGTGCCGAGGGGTGTGCTCCGCTGGGACGTGATGCCTTCGACATCGGCTGCCGGGTGCGTGTCGGGGAGGCGGTCTTCGACTTCGACGTCGAGATCGAGGTCCGGCCTGCCGTCCGTATCCGCCGGGAGCGGCTCGTCGCCGTGGAGGGGGCCTTCTACGGCAACCGGAGGTTGCCGCCCGGCCGCGTGCTGCTGACCGCCGAGCCGCACGAAGGACCTTCTGACCTGCTTGCGCTGCGCTACTTCAATGGCCGGAAAGAGCCTGAGGTGAGTGGCGCCCTCCAGACCAACCGGCTCGTCTGTTCCCTGGCTCCCCTGATGCTGCCGGAGACAAGGGCCGGTCATCTGGTGCAGGAGGCGGCCGGCCATGTGCTGGCCGCACTGAAGGAGGTCTTCCTCCTGGACCCGGTCCCGCATCTCATGCGCCGGTACGTCCCCGAGCGCGACACCGAACTGCGTCGCAGCGCGGACAATCTGAGCGCGGTGGTGGGTGAGCTCAGGCGCCACGACCCGCGCGCGTTCGGCCGGCTCAAGAAGCTGATCAGCGGGATGCCGGAGTACCCGGTGGTCGATGTGGACACGGTCGTCACCTCGCTGGGGGACGTACAGCTCGTACTCCACGAGTCGGGATTCCACGGCGCCGTGCACGAGATCCCCGCCCGGCTCCTCAGTGACGGGATGCTGCGCTTCCTCGCCTTCGGTACGGCGATGCTCGAAGTGCCCGCCCCGGACGACGACTCGGTCACCTGGCCCGACCGGCTTCTGGTGATCGAGGAGATCGAGAACGGGCTCTACCCCACCCAGGCCGCCAGGGTGCTGCGTCTGATGAGGGAGGAGTCGCGGCGAGGACGTATCGAGGTCCTCTTCACCACCCACAGCCCGGCGCTGCTCAACGCGCTCACCGCGGAGGACCACTCGGGGGTTCTGGTCTGTACCCGGGACCCGGAATCGGGTGAGAGCCGTCTGACGCGCCTCACCGACCTTCCCGGGTACGTGGAGCTGCTGGCGGCGGGCGATCTGGGCGACGCCGTCACCAAGGGGCGGCTGCCGGATGCCGTGCGCCCCCGCGAGGACGGAGTGACCAGCGTCGAGGATTTCCTGAGAAGCCTGTGAGCCTGAGAAGCCTGTGAGTAAGAGGAGCCTGTGAGCAAGCAGCGCCGGCCGGGCCTCCGGCTCCCCGTCGTCGACTTCCTCGACACCTCGGTTTTCGTCGAGATCCTCGACATTCCCTTCAGGAATGATCACCGCGCCGAGATCCTGGCCGAGATGGACGCCAGGCTGAAGGACGGGGTGCGGTTCGTCCTGCCGACAGCGACCGTCGTGGAGACCGGCAATCACGTCTTCCAGATCGCCGACGGATCCGCCCGCCGCCGGTGCGCGGGGACATTCATGGGGCTGCTGCGCAGGACCGCGATCGGTGAGGCCCCCTGGGTGCTGCACGAGCGCACCTGGGACGGGTCCTTCCTGGTGTCGCTGTGCGACGGTGTCAGCACAGGGATGGATCTGGCCGAGCACGCCGTCCGGCGGCAGCTCGGGACGGGCGATCTGAGCATCGTCGTCGAACGTGACCTCTACGCGTCCCGCGCGCAGGCGGAGGTCCGTATCTGGACCCTGGAAGCCACGATGGGGACCTGGGCCGAGCTGCCCTGAGGGCGGACGACCGGCGCGGAGGATTCGGCGATCCGCCCGTGGGGTACGCTTTCCGGCCCGATTGGCCAGGGCCAAGTCGCCTATGGCACACTAGCCAGGTTGCTCGGTTGAGTGCCAATGCTGCGCGCCTCCCGCCGGGAGGACCGGAAGCGAGTCCCACAGTACTCGTCGCCCCAACTGCCTTATGGGCAGCGCTGGGACGGACGTACGGGAATCTTCCGGGAAGTGTCAGCGGGGCTCCGGCCAGGCGCCCGGTGGCCAATGCTTCATATGCGGCCTGCGACCGGCTCGCGGACTTGGGCCGCACCCCCTTGGTCGGGAAATCCTTCGGGAGATTTTCGTGGAGGGGATGCGACACGCCCGACCGCGTGGGTCGGAGCAGAGCGCAAGGTCACCAGGTTCCAGAGCGTTACGAGAGACAGGACTACGAAGCAGCCATGGCGGGACAGAAGATCCGCATCCGGCTCAAGGCCTACGACCACGAGGTCATCGACTCATCGGCGAAGAAGATCGTCGAGACGGTGACGCGTACTGGTGCGTCGGTCGCGGGCCCGGTGCCGCTGCCCACTGAGAAGAACGTGTACTGCGTCATCAAGTCGCCGCACAAGTACAAGGACTCGCGCGAGCACTTCGAGATGCGCACGCACAAGCGCCTGATCGACATCCTCGACCCGACGCCCAAGACCGTTGACTCGTTGATGCGCCTGGACCTTCCGGCCGGCGTCGACATCGAGATCAAGCTCTGAGAGGCGCGGAAGAGATGGCAAAGCAGATCAAGGGTGTCCTGGGCGAGAAGCTCGGCATGACCCAGGTCTGGGACGAGAACAACCGTGTCGTCCCGGTGACCGTCGTCAAGGCCGGGCCCTGTGTCGTTACCCAGGTCCGTACGAATGACTCCGACGGCTACGAGTCGGTCCAGATCGCCTTCGGCGAGATCGACCCGCGCAAGGTGAACAAGCCCCTCAAGGGCCACTTCGCCAAGGCCGACGTGACCCCGCGCCGCCACCTGGTGGAGCTGCGCACCTCCGACGCCGGCGAGTACACGCTCGGCCAGGAGGTCACCGCCGCCGTGTTCGAGTCCGGCGTCAAGGTCGACGTCACGGGCAAGAGCAAGGGCAAGGGCTTCGCCGGTGTCATGAAGCGTCACAACTTCAAGGGCCTCGGCGCCGGTCACGGCACCCAGCGCAAGCACCGCTCTCCCGGCTCCATCGGTGGCTGCGCCACCCCGGGCCG
Source organism: Streptomyces sp. NPDC055025 (assembly GCF_053608565.1). Lineage (NCBI taxonomy): Bacteria > Bacillati > Actinomycetota > Actinomycetes > Kitasatosporales > Streptomycetaceae > Streptomyces > Streptomyces sp. NPDC055025. The sequence goes on along the minus strand of NZ_JBSGVS010000042.1, from coordinate 53,504 downwards.
TGTGTTCAAGGGCATGCGGATGGCCGGCCGTATGGGCAACGAGCGCGTGACCACCCAGAACCTGACCGTTCATGCCGTTGACGCGGAAAAGGGCCTGATCCTGATCAAGGGTGCGGTTCCTGGTCCGAACGGCGGCCTCGTCCTGGTCCGTACCGCGGCCAAGGGGGCCTGAGGTAACGATGAGCACCATTGACATCCTTTCGCCTGCGGGCGACAAGGCCGGGACCGTCGAGCTCCCCGCGGAGATCTTCGACGCCAAGGTCAGCATTCCGCTGATCCACCAGGTCGTCGTCGCCCAGCTGGCCGCTGCCCGACAGGGCACGCACAAGACCAAGACCCGCGGCGAAGTCCGTGGTGGTGGCAAGAAGCCGTACCGCCAGAAGGGCACCGGCCGCGCCCGTCAGGGCTCGACCCGCGCTCCGCAGTTCGCCGGCGGTGGCGTCGTTCACGGCCCCCAGCCGCGTGACTACTCGCAGCGGACCCCGAAGAAGATGAAGGCCGCCGCCCTGCGCGGTGCCCTCACCGACCGGGCCCGTCACTCCCGTATCCACGTCGTCTCCGGCGTGGTCGACGGCGATGTGTCCACGAAGGCCGCCAAGACGCTGTTCGGCAAGATCTCGGAGCGCAAGAACCTGCTCCTGGTCGTCGAGCGCGCCGACGAGGCCGCGTGGCTGTCCGCCCGCAACCTGCCCCAGGTCCACATCCTGGCGCCGGGCCAGCTGAACACGTACGACGTGCTCGTCTCCGACGACGTGGTCTTCACCCAGGCCGCCTTCGAGTCCTTCGTGTCCGGCCCCTCAAAGGCCGCAGCCGACGCCGACGGCGCCGACGACACCGAAGGGAGCGAAGCCTGATGGCCGAGGTCACCAGCAAGACCTACACGGACCCGCGCGACATCCTCGTCAAGCCCGTGGTCTCCGAGAAGAGCTACGCGCTGCTCGACGAGAACAAGTACACGTTCATCGTCGCGCCCCACGCCAACAAGACCCAGATCAAGCAGGCCGTGGAAGCGGTCTTCTCGGTCAAGGTCGCCGGGGTCAACACGATCAACCGCCAGGGCAAGCGCAAGCGCACCCGCACCGGTTTCGGCAAGCGTGCCAACACCAAGCGCGCCATCGTGACCCTCGCTGAGGGCGACCGTATCGACATCTTCGGCGGCCCGGCCTCCTGACGGAGGCTGGATCGTTCAGAAGTCCGGAATCTTCCGAGGACTGAGAAATGGGTATCCGCAAGTACAAGCCGACGACCCCGGGCCGTCGTGGCTCCAGCGTCGCCGACTTTGTCGAGATCACGCGGTCCACGCCGGAGAAGTCGCTGGTCCGCCCGCTGCACAGCAAGGGCGGCCGTAACAACGCCGGTCGTGTGACCGTTCGCCACCAGGGCGGTGGCCACAAGCGCGCCTACCGTGTGATCGACTTCCGTCGGCACGACAAGGACGGCGTGCCCGCCAAGGTCGCGCACATCGAGTACGACCCCAACCGCACCGCGCGCATCGCGCTGCTGCACTACGCCGACGGCGAGAAGCGCTACATCATCGCGCCGCGCGGCCTGGCGCAGGGCGCCCGTGTCGAGAACGGCCCGGCCGCCGACATCAAGCCCGGCAACAACCTGGCGCTGCGCAACATCCCGGTCGGTACGACCATCCACGCCATCGAGCTGCGGCCCGGCGGCGGCGCGAAGTTCGCCCGCTCCGCGGGTGCCTCCGTGCAGCTGCTGGCGAAGGAGGGCTCCATGGCCCACCTTCGTATGCCGTCCGGTGAGATCCGGCTGGTCGACGTCCGCTGCCGCGCCACCATCGGCGAGGTCGGCAACGCCGAGCAGTCGAACATCAACTGGGGCAAGGCCGGCCGTATGCGCTGGAAGGGCGTCCGCCCGACCGTCCGCGGTGTGGCCATGAACCCGGTCGACCACCCGCACGGTGGTGGTGAGGGCAAGACCTCCGGTGGTCGCCACCCGGTCAGCCCGTGGGGTCAGAAGGAGGGTCGTACTCGTTCTCCCAAGAAGGCGAGCAACAAGTACATCGTCCGCCGCCGCAAGACGAACAAGAAGCGCTAGGAGCGGGTTTTCAGATGCCGCGCAGTCTCAAGAAGGGGCCCTTCGTCGACGACCACCTGATCAAGAAGGTGGACGTCCAGAACGAAGCAGGCACCAAGAACGTCATCAAGACCTGGTCCCGTCGCTCGATGATCGTCCCGGCCATGCTGGGCCACACGATCGCGGTGCACAACGGCAAGATCCATGTCCCGGTGTTCGTCACCGAGTCCATGGTCGGCCACAAGCTCGGTGAGTTCTCGCCGACTCGCACCTTCCGCGGCCACGTCAAGGACGACCGGAAGTCGAAGCGCCGCTAACGCGGGGTGGAACGACTATGACTTACACCGAAGGGACAACCATGGAAGCCAGGGCCCAGGCGCGGTACATCCGCGTCACGCCCATGAAGGCCCGCCGCGTGGTGGACCTCATTCGTGGCATGGATGCCACGGAGGCTCAGGCGGTCCTGCGTTTCGCCCCGCAGGCCGCGAGCGTGCCGGTCGGCAAGGTGCTGGACAGCGCCATTGCCAACGCCGCGCACAACTACGACCACACCGACGCCTCTTCGCTGGTCATCAGCGAGGCGTACGTGGACGAAGGTCCGACCCTGAAGCGGTTCCGTCCGCGTGCCCAGGGCCGTGCCTACCGGATCCGTAAGCGGACCAGCCACATCACCGTGGTCGTCAGCAGCAAGGAAGGAACCCGGTAATGGGCCAGAAGGTTAACCCGCATGGGTTCCGGCTCGGTATCACCACGGACTTCAAGTCCCGTTGGTACGCCGACAAGCTGTACAAGGACTACGTCAAGGAAGACGTCGCCATTCGTCGCATGATGACGAAGGGCATGGAGCGGGCCGGTATCTCGAAGGTCGAGATCGAGCGCACCCGTGACCGCGTCCGCGTGGACATCCACACCGCTCGTCCGGGCATCGTCATCGGCCGCCGCGGCGCCGAGGCCGACCGTATCCGCGGCGAGCTGGAGAAGCTGACCGGCAAGCAGGTCCAGCTCAACATCCTTGAGGTCAAGAACCCCGAGGTGGACGCTCAGCTCGTGGCCCAGGCCGTGGCCGAGCAGCTCTCCTCGCGTGTCTCCTTCCGTCGCGCCATGCGCAAGAGCATGCAGTCGACGATGAAGGCCGGCGCCAAGGGCATCAAGATCCAGTGCGGTGGCCGTCTCGGCGGCGCCGAGATGTCCCGCTCGGAGTTCTACCGCGAGGGCCGTGTGCCCCTGCACACGCTCCGTGCGAACGTCGACTACGGCTTCTTCGAGGCCAAGACCACCTTCGGCCGTATCGGTGTGAAGGTCTGGATCTACAAGGGCGACGTCAAGAACATCGCCGAGGTGCGCGCCGAGAACGCCGCGGCCCGCGCCGGCAACCGTCCGGCCCGTGGCGGCGGCAACGACCGTCCCGCCGGCCGCGGTGGCCGTGGTGGCGAGCGTGGCGGCCGTGGCCGCAAGCCGCAGAACCCGGCAGGCGAGGCCCCCAAGGCCGACGCCACCGCCGCTCCGGCCGCTGAGGCGACGTCCTCTTCTACCGGTGGAACGGAGGCCTGACCGACATGCTGATCCCCCGTAGGGTCAAGCACCGCAAGCAGCACCACCCCAAGCGCAGTGGTATGTCCAAGGGCGGCACCCAGGTCTCGTTCGGCGAGTACGGCATCCAGGCGCTGACCCCGGCCTATGTGACGAACCGTCAGATCGAGGCCGCTCGTATCGCGATGACCCGCCACATCAAGCGTGGCGGCAAGGTCTGGATCAACATCTACCCGGACCGTCCGCTCACCAAGAAGCCCGCCGAGACCCGCATGGGTTCCGGTAAGGGTTCCCCCGAGTGGTGGATCGCGAACGTCAAGCCCGGCCGGGTGATGTTCGAGCTGTCCTACCCGAACGAGAAGATTGCGCGTGAGGCGCTTACCCGCGCTGCTCACAAGCTTCCGATGAAGTGCCGGATCGTTCGGCGCGAGGCAGGTGAGGCGTGATGGCGGCCGTGACCAAGGCGTCCGAACTGCGCGAGCTGGGCGACGAGGAGCTGGTCAACAAGCTCCGCGAGGCCAAGGAAGAGCTGTTCAATCTCCGCTTCCAGGCGGCGACCGGTCAGCTCGAGAATCACGGGCGGCTCAAGCTCGTCCGTAAGGACATCGCGCGGATCTACACCCTGATGCGTGAGCGCGAGCTGGGCATCGAGACGGTGGAGAGCGCCTGATGACTGAGAACAACATGAACGAGACCACGACCGACCGCGGATTCCGCAAGACCCGCGAGGGCCTGGTCGTCAGCGACAAGATGGACAAGACCGTCGTCGTCGCTGTCGAGGACCGCGTCAAGCACGCGCTGTACGGCAAGGTCATCCGCCGTACGAACAAGCTCAAGGCGCACGACGAGCAGAACGCCGCCGGCATCGGCGACCGCGTCCTCCTGATGGAGACCCGGCCGCTGTCCGCCACGAAGCGGTGGCGCATCGTCGAGATCCTCGAAAAGGCCAAGTAAACCCCTCCGAGGGGGAGTTCCCCCTCGGAACAGTTCCGCCAGGCTCGGTGGGGCTCCGCCAGTCACTCGCGGAGCCCCGCCGGGAACCGGCAGACGATCAGGAGATAGACGTGATCCAGCAGGAGTCGCGACTGCGTGTCGCCGACAACACGGGTGCGAAGGAAATTCTCACCATCCGTGTTCTCGGTGGCTCGGGTCGCCGCTACGCGGGCATCGGTGATGTCATCGTCGCCACCGTGAAGGACGCGATCCCCGGTGGCAACGTGAAGAAGGGTGACGTCGTCAAGGCGGTCATCGTTCGCACCGTCAAGGAGCGCCGCCGTCCGGACGGCTCGTACATCCGCTTCGACGAGAACGCCGCCGTCATTCTGAAGAACGACGGTGACCCTCGTGGCACCCGTATCTTCGGCCCGGTGGGCCGTGAGCTGCGCGAGAAGAAGTTCATGAAGATCATCTCGCTCGCTCCGGAGGTGCTGTAAGCATGAAGATCAAGAAGGGCGATCTGGTCCAGGTCATCACCGGCAAGGACAAGGGCAAGCAGGGCAAGGTCATCGTGGCCTACCCCCGCGAGGACCGTGTTCTGGTCGAGGGTGTCAACCGGGTCAAGAAGCACACCAAGGCCGGTCAGACGGCCCGCGGTTCGCAGACCGGCGGCATCGTCACCACCGAGGCCCCCGTCCATGTCAGCAATGTGCAGCTCGTCGTGGAGAAGGACGGCAAGAAGGTCGTCACCCGCGTCGGCTACCGCTTTGACGACGAGGGCAACAAGATCCGCGTTGCCAAGCGGACCGGTGAGGACATCTGATGACTGCGACCACTACCGCGCCGCGTCTGAAGCTGCGCTACCGCGAGCAGATCGCCGGCAAGCTGCGTGAGGAGTTCTCGTACGAGAACGTCATGCAGATCCCTGGCCTCGTCAAGATCGTGGTCAACATGGGTGTGGGCGACGCCGCCCGCGACTCCAAGCTGATCGAGGGTGCCATCAAGGACCTCACCACGATCACCGGCCAGAAGCCGTCGGTCACCAAGGCGCGCAAGTCCATCGCGCAGTTCAAGCTGCGTGAGGGCCAGCCGATCGGCTGCCACGTCACCCTCCGCGGTGACCGCATGTGGGAGTTCCTGGACCGTACGCTGTCGCTCGCGCTGCCGCGTATCCGTGACTTCCGCGGTCTGTCGCCGAAGCAGTTCGACGGCCGTGGCAACTACACCTTCGGTCTCACGGAGCAGGTCATGTTCCACGAGATCGACCAGGACAAGATCGACCGGGTCCGGGGCATGGACATCACCGTGGTCACCACGGCGACCAACGACGACGAGGGTCGTGCCCTCCTTCGTCACCTCGGCTTCCCGTTCAAGGAGAACTGACCGTGGCGAAGAAGGCTCTGATCGCTAAGGCCGCCCGCAAGCCGAAGTTCGGCGTGCGCGGTTACACCCGCTGCCAGCGCTGCGGCCGTCCCCACTCCGTCTACCGCAAGTTCGGCCTGTGCCGCGTGTGCCTTCGTGAGATGGCCCACCGCGGCGAGCTGCCGGGCGTGACCAAGAGCTCCTGGTAGTTCCCGTACGGGCACTGCCCTGAAGCTCTCGGTAAGCAGTTGGCCGGTGAGCGCCCTCCCCGAAATGCCGTAGGCTTGCGGGGTTGGGCGCCCGCTGTCCATCAGTTGCACGCGGGCCGAGCCCGCTCAGTAATGCTTACTACGCCGTAGGTCCCCGCACCGCACCCGTCCCGGCTCGACCGGGGAGAGGGATGGCGCATACAGGAAACCCCGGCGAGAGAGGCCGAAGGCCAATTCATGACCATGACTGATCCCATCGCAGACATGCTCACGCGTCTGCGCAACGCGAACTCGGCGTACCACGACGATGTCGTGATGCCGCACAGCAAGATCAAGTCGCATATCGCGGAGATCCTCCAGCAGGAGGGCTTCATCACCGGCTGGAAGGTCGAGGACGCCGAGGTCGGCAAGAGCCTCGTCCTGGAGCTGAAGTTCGGCCCGAACCGCGAGCGCTCGATCGCCGGCATCAAGCGCATCTCCAAGCCGGGTCTGCGTGTGTACGCGAAGTCCACCAATCTGCCGAAGGTCCTGGGCGGCCTGGGCGTGGCGATCATCTCCACGTCCCACGGTCTCCTGACCGGCCAGCAGGCCAGCAAGAAGGGCGTGGGTGGGGAAGTCCTCGCCTACGTCTGGTAGTCGGGAACGGAGGAAAAGCTCATGTCGCGAATCGGCAAGCTCCCCATCCAGGTTCCCGCTGGTGTGGACGTCACCATCGATGGCCGTACGGTCGCGGTGAAGGGCCCCAAGGGCTCCCTCTCGCACACCGTTGCCGCGCCGATCGAGGTCACCAAGGGCGAGGACGGCATCCTCACGGTGCTGCGCCCGAACGACGAGCGTCAGAACAAGGCCCTGCACGGCCTGTCCCGCACGCTGGTGGCGAACATGATCACCGGCGTGACCCAGGGATACGTCAAGGCGCTCGAAATCAGCGGTGTCGGTTACCGCGTCCAGGCGAAGGGCTCCAACCTGGAGTTCGCCCTGGGCTACAGCCACCCGATCCTCATCGAGGCGCCCGAAGGCATCACCTTCAAGGTCGAGTCGCCCACGAAGTTCTCCGTCGAGGGCATCGACAAGCAGAAGGTCGGCGAGGTCGCGGCGAACATCCGCAAGCTGCGGAAGCCCGACCCGTACAAGGCCAAGGGCGTCAAGTACGCCGGCGAGGTCATCCGCCGCAAGGTCGGAAAGGCTGGTAAGTAAGCCATGGCATACGGTGTGAAGATCGCCAAGGGCAAGGCCTACAAGGCCGCTGCCATCAAGCGCCGCCACATTCGCGTCCGCAAGAAGGTCTCGGGCACGCAGGAGCGCCCGCGCCTCGTCGTGACGCGTTCCAACCGCCACATGGTGGCTCAGGTCATCGACGACATCGCGGGCCACACGCTCGCGTCGGCGTCGACCCTGGACACCTCGATCCGTGGCGCCGAAGGTGACAAGAGCGCCCAGGCCAAGCAGGTCGGGTCGCTGGTCGCCGAGCGCGCCAAGGCGGCCGGTGTCGAGGCCGTCGTGTTCGACCGTGGTGGCAACCAGTACGCCGGGCGGATTGCCGCTCTGGCTGACGCCGCCCGCGAGGCCGGGCTGAAGTTCTAGGCCCCGGTTCCGGAGCTAGCGGACGTAACAGAGAGAGGTATATCCAATGGCTGGACCCCAGCGCCGCGGAAGCGGTGCCGGTGGCGGCGAGCGGCGGGACCGGAAGGGCCGTGACGGCGGTTCGGCTGCCGCCGAGAAGACCGCGTACGTCGAGCGTGTCGTCGCGATCAACCGCGTCGCCAAGGTCGTGAAGGGTGGTCGTCGCTTCAGCTTCACCGCGCTGGTCGTGGTGGGCGACGGTGACGGCACCGTGGGTGTCGGTTACGGCAAGGCCAAGGAGGTGCCGGCCGCCATCGCCAAGGGTGTTGAGGAGGCCAAGAAGCACTTCTTCAAGGTCCCCCGTATCCAGGGCACCATCCCGCACCCGATCCAGGGCGAGAAGGCCGCGGGCGTCGTCCTGCTCAAGCCGGCTTCCCCCGGTACCGGCGTGATCGCCGGTGGCCCGGTGCGTGCCGTGCTGGAGTGCGCGGGCGTCCACGACATCCTGTCGAAGTCGCTCGGCTCCGACAACGCGATCAACATCGTGCACGCGACGGTGGCGGCCCTCCAGGGCCTCCAGCGCCCCGAGGAGATCGCGGCCCGCCGCGGTCTGCCCCTTGAGGACGTCGCCCCCGCGGCTCTGCTGCGTGCGCGTGCGGGAGCGGGTGCGTAATGGCCCGTCTCAAGATCACGCAGACGAAGTCGTACATCGGCAGCAAGCAGAACCACCGCGACACCCTGCGTTCGCTCGGGCTCAAGCGCCTGCACGACGTGGTTGTCAAGGAGGACCGCCCCGAGTTCCGCGGCATGGCCAACACCGTGCGGCACCTCGTGACGGTTGAGGAGGTCGACTGACATGGCGGAGAACAACCCGCTGAAGGTCCACAACCTCCGTCCTGCCCCGGGTGCCAAGACCGCCAAGACCCGTGTGGGTCGTGGTGAGGCGTCCAAGGGTAAGACCGCTGGTCGTGGTACCAAGGGCACCAAGGCCCGTTACCAGGTTCCGGAGCGCTTCGAGGGCGGGCAGATGCCCCTCCACATGCGTCTTCCGAAACTCAAGGGCTTCAAGAACCCGTTCCGCACCGAGTACCAGGTCGTGAACCTGGACAAGCTCTCCGCGCTCTATCCCGAGGGCGGCGAGGTCACGGTGGCCGATCTGGTCTCCAAGGGCGCGGTTCGCAAGAACAGCCTGGTCAAGGTACTTGGCCAGGGCGAGATCGACGTGGCGCTCACGGTGACGGTGGACGCCGTCTCCGGGTCCGCCAAGGAGAAGATCGCCGCCGCTGGCGGCACCGTCACCGAGCTCGTCTGAGAGAACTCGATGGCCTGAACACCCGACCGGGGATGTCTCTCACACGAGGCATCCCCGGTTGGTCGTTCCTAGGGGGGCACAGTCGCCGGTAAGGTGGCGTGCATTGTTGCTTGTTCCTTATCCGTCGATCCTCAAGACCGTCACCCTTGACGCAGTAGCGCGGGGGTCGCAGGAGGCACCGTGCTCACCGCGTTCGCCCGGGCGTTCAAGACGCCCGACCTGCGCAAGAAGCTGCTCTTCACGCTCGGCATCATCGTGCTGTACCGGCTCGGGGCGCACATTCCCGTACCCGGTGTCAGCTACGAGAATGTCCAGACCTGTGTCGATGCGGCCCAGAAGGGCAATAACAGCCTGTTCGGCCTCGTGAACATGTTCAGTGGCGGGGCGCTGCTGCAGATTACGATCTTCGCGCTCGGCATCATGCCGTACATCACCGCGAGCATCATCCTCCAACTCCTGACCGTGGTGATCCCCAGGCTGGAGGCCCTCAAGAAGGAGGGCCAGTCCGGCCAGGCCAAGATCACCCAGTACACCCGTTATCTGACGGTCGCCCTCGCCGTGCTCCAGGGCACGGGTCTGGTCGCCACCGCGCGCAGCGGTGCGCTCTTCAGCGGCTGCCCGGTCGCCTCGGAGATCGTTCCCGACCAGTCGATCTTCGTGACCGTCACGATGGTGATCACCATGACCGCGGGCACCGCGGCCGTCATGTGGCTCGGTGAGCTCATCACCGACCGCGGCATCGGCAACGGCATGTCCATCCTGATGTTCATCTCGATCGCGGCCGGCTTCCCGGGCGCGCTCTGGGCCATCAAGCAGAGCGGCACGCTCGCCAAGGGCTGGATCGAGTTCAGCACGGTCATCCTGATCGGCTTCGTGATGGTGGGCCTGGTCGTCTTCGTCGAGCAGGCGCAGCGCCGGATCCCCGTGCAGTACGCGAAGCGCATGATCGGCCGCAGGTCGTACGGCGGCACGTCGACGTACATCCCGCTCAAGGTCAACCAGGCGGGTGTGATCCCGGTCATCTTCGCTTCGTCGCTGCTCTACATCCCGGCGCTGGTCGCGCAGTTCTCCAGCTCGCAGGCGGGATGGAAGACCTGGATCGAGGCGCACTTCGTCAAGGGCGATCATCCCTACTACATCGCGACGTACTTCCTGCTGATCGTGTTCTTCGCCTTCTTCTACGTGGCGATCTCCTTCAACCCCGAAGAAGTCGCGGACAACATGAAGAAGTATGGTGGCTTCATCCCGGGTATCCGGGCAGGTCGCCCGACCGCCGAGTATCTGAGTTACGTGCTCAACAGGATCACTTGGCCGGGCTCGCTGTACCTGGGCCTGATCGCTCTTGTCCCGACGATGGCGTTGGCGGGCTTCGGAGGCGCGAACCAGAACTTCCCGTTCGGCGGGACGAGCATCCTGATCATCGTGGGTGTGGGTCTGGAGACCGTGAAGCAGATCGAGAGCCAGCTTCAGCAGCGCAATTACGAAGGGTTCCTCCGCTGATGCGAATCGTCCTCGTCGGACCGCCCGGTGCCGGCAAGGGAACGCAGGCCGCGTACCTTGCCAAGAACCTCTCGGTGCCGCACATCTCCACGGGCGACCTCTTCCGGGCCAACATCAGCCAGGGCACCGAACTCGGCAAGCAGGCGAAGGCGTACATGGACGCCGGAAACCTGGTGCCCGACGAGGTGACCATCGCGATGGCCCTGGAGCGGATGTCCCAGCCGGACGCCACGAACGGCTTCCTGCTGGACGGCTTCCCGCGGAATGTGTCGCAGGCGGAGGCGCTGGACGAGGCGCTCAAGCGCGAGAGTCTGAAACTGGACGCGGTACTGGACCTGGAGGTCCCCGAGGACGAGGTCGTGAAGCGGATCGCCGGTCGGCGTATCTGCCGCAACGACAGCTCGCATGTCTTCCATGTCACCTACAGCCCGCCGGAGACGGCGGGTGTCTGTGACACCTGCGGCGGCGAGCTGTACCAGCGGGACGACGACTCCGAGGAGACGGTGCGGACCCGGCTGGAGGTCTACCACACACAGACCGAGCCGATCATCGACTACTACCGGGCCCAGGGCCTCGTGGTCACGATCTCCGCGCTGGGCAAGGTCACCGAGGTGACCGAGCGGGCGATGCGGGCACTCCAGGGGGAGCAGGCCGCGTAGGCGCGGTCCTCCTGGTGGCAAGAAGGCGGTACACGTACGGCCGTGGCGTCCCTCGGGCACCACGGCCGTAGTGTTGAGCGGGTGTTGTGCGGGGCGCGGCACTCTCGGACGAAACGTATCGGTACGGGTCCGGAACCGGATGTCAGGGCGGAAGGCAGAACGATGGTGGAGATCAAGACTCCCGAGCAGATCGCGAAGATGCGCGAGGCGGGACTGGTCGTCGCCGCCGTGCACGCGGCCACCCGCGCGGCCGCGGTACCGGGCGCCACCACCAGGGATCTGGACGAGGTCGCCCGCGAGGTGCTCTCCGAGCACGGCGCGAAGTCGAACTTCCTCGGGTACGGCGGGTTCCCCGCGACGATCTGCACCTCGGTCAACGAGGTCGTCGTCCATGGCATCCCGGACGACAAGACCGTGCTCAAGGACGGCGACATCATCTCCGTGGACGCCGGGGCGATCATCGACGGCTGGCACGGCGACGCGGCCTTCACCACCTTTGTGGGCTCCGGTCACGCTCCGGAGCTGATCGAGCTCTCCCGGGTGACCGAGGAGTCGATGTGGGCCGGTATCGCGGCGATGCGGAACGGCGGCAGACTGGTGGACGTGTCCCGCGCGATCGAGACGTACATCCGGCGCCAGCCCCGTCCCGGCGGCGGCAAGTACGGGATCATCGAGGAGTACGGCGGGCACGGCATCGGCTCGCAGATGCATATGGACCCGCATCTGCTGAACTATGTCTCCCGTAAGCGCGGCAAGGGCCCCAAGCTGGTCCCCGGCTTCTGTCTGGCGATCGAGCCGATGGTCTCGCTCGGCACGCCCGCCACGGAGGTGCTGGCGGACGAGTGGACGGTCATCACGACGGACGGCACCTGGTCCGCCCACTGGGAGCACTCGGTGGCCCTCACCGAGCAGGGGCCCCTGGTGCTGACCTCCCCGGACTGCGGCAGGGCGAAGCTCGCGGAGCTGGGCGTCACGGCGGCGCCGGACCCGCTGGCCTGACCGGACCGCCCGGCCCCGCCCCTGCTCGGCCCGGCCGGCCCCGCTCCCGCTCGGCGGCCCGGCTCTCGGTTAAGGATCTCCAGGGCGGGCAAACTTCACGGATTCGTCTTTCCGGGTGTGCTGCCGTAGACTGACGCGTCGGCTCTGGTGTACCCGTGTGTCCGCATGCGGCTGCCAGAATCGACCAAGGTAGCCGATTCGAAGGGCGAAGCGTGGCCAAGAAGCAAGGTGCCATCGAAATTGAGGGCACCGTGATCGAGTCCCTCCCGAACGCGATGTTCAAGGTGGAGCTCCAGAACGGTCACAAGGTCCTCGCGCACATCAGCGGCAAGATGCGGATGCACTACATCCGGATCCTTCCCGATGACCGGGTCGTGGTGGAGCTGTCTCCGTACGACCTGACGCGTGGCCGGATCGTCTACCGATACAAGTAGATCTTGCTGGACATCCCGGCCACACCGTGGACGGGCTGTTCGCACTGACCCGGAGAACCTCAATCCCATGAAGGTCAAGCCGAGCGTCAAGAAGATCTGCGACAAGTGCAAGGTGATCCGCCGTCACGGCCGGGTCATGGTCATCTGCGACAACCTGCGCCACAAGCAGCGCCAGGGCTGACGCACGACCGCCTGCCTCTCGCAGTACTTCGCGCGACGCGAGCAAACTCGTAATTACGCAGTGTCCGGTTCCCGTACGCGGGGGACCGACACCTCCGGCGGAGGCCGGGGACCCGGACCGGGTGCCTCTCGTGCAGACGAGGGGCCGGCCGACGGGAGTGTCACTGCGGAAGACCTCCGAACATCAACAGGAGCCATGAATGGCACGCCTCGCAGGCGTTGACCTCCCGCGCGAAAAGCGCGTCGAGGTCGCCCTCACCTATGTCTTCGGTATCGGGCGCACCCGGTCCAAGGAGACCCTCGCCGCCACCGGCGTCGACCCCAACGTCCGTGTCCGCGATCTCGCCGAGGAAGACCTCGTCAAGATCCGCGAGTACGTGGACGCGCACCTCAAGACCGAGGGTGACCTCCGTCGCGAGATCGCCGCCGACATCCGCCGCAAGGTCGAGATCGGCTGCTACCAGGGTCTGCGTCACCGTCGTGGCCTGCCGGTGCACGGTCAGCGCACCAGCACGAACGCCCGTACCCGCAAGGGCCCGCGTCGCGCCATCGCCGGCAAGAAGAAGCCGGGCAAGAAGTAGTCCTCAGCGGACGCTCATCAGCGGTCTTCGCTGTAGGACCGATCACCTCCTCGCAGGAAGTCAAAACATGCCTCCTAAGGGCCGACAGGGTGCAGCCAAGAAGGTGCGCCGCAAGGAAAAGAAGAACGTCGCTCATGGGCACGCCCACATCAAGAGCACGTTCAACAACACGATCGTCTCGATCACTGACCCCTCGGGCAATGTGATCTCGTGGGCCTCGGCCGGCCACGTCGGCTTCAAGGGCTCGCGCAAGTCCACCCCCTTCGCCGCGCAGATGGCCGCCGAGTCGGCCGCCCGCCGCGCGCAGGAGCACGGCATGCGCAAGGTCGACGTCTTCGTGAAGGGTCCGGGCTCCGGCCGTGAGACCGCGATCCGCTCGCTCCAGGCCACCGGCCTTGAGGTGGGTTCGATCCAGGACGTCACCCCCACCCCGCACAACGGCTGCCGCCCGCCCAAGCGGAGGCGCGTCTGACCTCAGGTGCGCGTGACGCACTTGTGGCTTGATGTGCGGTATGGGCGGCTCGGCGCTTTCGCGTCGTGCCGCCCGTACTCTTGAACCCGGCAGTACCGAGAAGTGAGCAGTACCGAAGGACGTCAAATAGCGGGCGTCCCCAACTGAAGGATTTCACGCATGCTTATCGCTCAGCGTCCGTCGCTGACCGAAGAGGTCGTCGACGAATACCGTTCGCGGTTCGTCATCGAGCCGCTGGAGCCGGGCTTCGGCTACACGCTCGGCAACTCGCTCCGCCGTACGCTCCTCTCCTCGATCCCGGGCGCCGCTGTCACCAGCATCCGGGTCGACGGTGTCCTGCACGAGTTCACCACCGTGCCGGGCGTCAAGGAGGACGTCACCGACCTCATCCTCAACATCAAGCAGCTCGTCGTCTCCTCGGAGCACGACGAGCCGGTCGTCATGTACCTGCGCAAGCAGGGCCCCGGCCTGGTGACCGCCGCCGACATCGCGCCGCCGGCCGGTGTCGAGGTCCACAACCCGGACCTCGTGCTGGCGACGCTGAACGGCAAGGGCAAGCTGGAGATGGAGCTGACCGTCGAGCGCGGTCGCGGCTATGTCTCCGCCGTGCAGAACAAGCAGGTGGGCCAGGAGATCGGCCGGATCCCGGTCGACTCGATCTACTCGCCCGTGCTCAAGGTCACCTACAAGGTCGAGGCGACCCGAGTCGAGCAGCGCACCGACTTCGACAAGCTGATCGTCGACGTCGAGACCAAGCAGGCCATGCGGCCGCGTGACGCCATGGCGTCCGCGGGCAAGACGCTGGTCGAGCTGTTCGGTCTGGCGCGCGAGCTGAACATCGACGCCGAGGGCATCGACATGGGCCCCTCGCCCACGGACGCCGCGCTCGCCGCCGATCTCGCCCTGCCGATCGAGGAGCTGGAGCTCACCGTTCGGTCGTACAACTGCCTCAAGCGCGAGGGCATCCACTCCGTGGGTGAACTGGTGGCGCGCTCCGAGGCCGACCTGCTCGACATCCGCAACTTCGGCGCCAAGTCGATCGACGAGGTCAAGGCGAAGCTCGCGGGCATGGGCCTGGCGCTCAAGGACAGCCCGCCCGGATTCGACCCGACCGCCGCCGCGGACGCGTTCGGCGCGGACGACGACGCGGACGCCGGTTTCGTGGAGACCGAGCAGTACTGAGCCCCGCCCGGCGGCCTGGGGCTTCGTCCCCGGCCGCCGGACAGGCCTGAATCTTCCGCGGGGCGGCCGCCTCGTGGGAACTGACACCGGTACCTGATACGGCCGGTGCAGACACAAGGAGACACACCATGCCGAAGCCCGCCAAGGGCGCCCGTCTGGGCGGCAGCGCAGCGCACGAGAAGCTGCTTCTCGCGAACCTCGCGAAGTCGCTCTTCGAGCACGGCCGTATCACCACGACCGAGGCCAAGGCCCGCCGCCTGCGTCCGATCGCGGAGCGTTTCATCACCAAGGCGAAGAAGGGCGACATCCACAACCGTCGTCTGGTTCTTCAGTCGATCACGGACAAGGGCGTCGTCCACACGCTCTTCACCGAGATCGCGCCGCGGTACGAGAACCGCCCCGGTGGCTACACCCGTATCACCAAGATCGGCAACCGTCGTGGCGACAACGCCCCGATGGCGGTCATCGAGCTGGTCGAGGCCCTGACCGTGGCGCAGCAGGCGACCGGTGAGGCCGAGGCCGCGACCAAGCGCGCGGTCAAGGAGGACGCCCTCAAGAAGGACGAGGCTCCGGCCGAGACCGTCGAGGACGCCAAGCCGGCCGACGCCGAGGCCAAGGCCGACGAGACCGAGTCCAAGGACGCCTGAGCGTACGGACGACGACGGCTGACGGACGGGTCCGCTCCCTGAGGGGGGCGGGCCCGTTCTGCTGTGAAGGGGAGCGGGCAGGTTGAACGAGGACATCGAGGGGGCGGCGCCCGGTTTCGTACGGGTGCGGCTGGATCTCTCGTACGACGGCAGGGACTTCTCCGGCTGGGCGAAGCAGTCGGACCGGCGCACCGTCCAGGGGGAGATCGAGGACGCGCTGCGTACGGTGACACGGTCCGCGCAGACATACGAGCTGACCGTCGCGGGGCGTACGGACGCGGGGGTGCACGCGCGCGGGCAGGTCGCGCATGTCGATCTGCCGGAGTCCGTCTGGGCCGAACACCGGGAGAGGCTGCTGCGGCGGCTCGCGGGGCGGCTGGCCCATGACGTACGGGTGTGGCGGGTCGCGGAGGCGCCCGCGGGGTTCAACGCGCGCTTCTCCGCGCTCTGGCGGCGGTACGCGTACCGCGTGGTGGACCATCCCGGCGGTGTCGATCCGCTGCTGCGCGGTCATGTGCTCTGGCACGACTGGCCGTTGGACGTCGCGGCGATGAACGCGGCGTCGGCCGGGCTGCTCGGTGAGCACGACTTCGCGGCGTACTGCAAGAAGCGCGAGGGCGCGACGACCATCCGTACGCTCCAGCGGCTGGAGTGGGAGCGGGACGCGCACGGGGTGATCACCGCGACCGTGCGCGCCGATGCCTTCTGTCACAACATGGTGCGTTCGCTGGTGGGCGCGCTGCTGTTCGTGGGGGACGGGCACCGGCCCGTGGAGTGGCCGGCGAAGGTGCTGGCGGCGGGGGTACGGGACTCGGCGGTCCATGTCGTACGGCCGCACGGACTCACGCTGGAGGAAGTCGGTTATCCGGCCGACGGGTTGCTGGCCTCCCGCAGCCGGGAGGCGCGCAACAAGCGGACGCTGGGCGGCGGCGCGGGCTGCTGCTGACACGGCCGCTGTCCCGCCGCGCGCCGTGGCGCGCCACGGTGAGCCGGACCGGCCGCGGGGCTTTTCCCGTACGCGCGGCCTTCTCCCCTGCTCAGGGGCGCCGCAGGCGCCGGCCCACCCGGCGCAGCAGCCCCGGTGTCCTGGGCTCGGGCGGCTTGGGGGCGGCCACGCGCAGGGAGAGATCCGTCTGCGGATTGGTCCAGTACGGCGTGATACGGCGGTCCGGCGCGGTGGGGTGCGGTACGGGCGTGAGCCGCTCGGGGACGTCCGGGCCGCGCAGCGCTCCGAGCCGGGCGGTCTTCGTCCAGCCGAGCGCGGTGAGCCGTACGTACAGGTCCCAGACGCCGTCCTTGAGCGGTGAGCCGTCCACGGCGGTGGCGGGATCGAGCAGCGCGGTCCCGGTGACACTCAGGGTGCCGTCGTCATGGCGGACGGTGAGGTCCGTGGGCAGCCGGTGTTCGGCGCCGCCCGCGCGCTCGCGCAGGACGAGCACGGCGGTGGCCCTGCCGGGAGAGGCGCCGCCGATGAGCGGCTCGCCCGCGAAGCGCTCCCGCAGGGCGGGGGAGAGGCCGGGCGGGACGAGGGCCGGTTCGCCCTCGCCCGTGGTGGTGAGGCCCAGGGGGGCTCCGTCGGCCAGGGGTTCCGCGGTGAAGGCGATCCGGAGCCGCCCGCCGTCCTGCCACGAGAGCGCGTCCAGCCGGGCGCGGCAGGCCACGGAGGCCTCCCAGCGGGTGAGCGCCAGGAGATCGTCCGGGCGGTCGTCGGTGATCAGTCCGACGGCCAGCCGGCGCGCGGTGGGCAGTCCCGCCACGGCCGTGGGGGAGACGCCGTGCACGACGACCTCGCGGATCTCGTGGAACAGCTCGCGCCGCGCGTCCTCGTCCAGATCGAGCAGCCGCTTGCCGCTCAGCCGGTCCAGGATCTCCACGCGCAGCCACCGCCGGTGCAGCCGGTCGCGCGCGGCACCGGGCCCGGTGAGCGCGTCGGTCAGCTTCAGAAGCCCGCTCAGCGCCCCGTAGAAAGCCGCCGGGGGCACGGGCTGCCGCGCGGGGCGCGCGGGCCCGTACTGGTAGCAGACATGGCTGCCCAGCACGGCCGTACGGCCCGCCCGCAGGGTCGCCTCGGCCGTGAACGCCTGACCGGCCAGGGGGCGGTCCTCGGTGAAGCGGATCCCGTGCTCGGTGAGGAAGGCGCGGTCGAAGAGCTTGTCGGGGGTGAGGCTGTCGGCCAGCGGGTCCTTGGCGAGGGTGGCCCGGGGCCGGTCCCGTACGAACAGCTCGCGGGGCACGGGTCTGCCCTTGGCCGCCGGCTTGCCCGCGACGATGTCGGCGTCGTGCTCGATGCCGTACGCGTACATCCGCTCCAGGGCGTCCGCGGTGAGCCGGTCGCCGGGTTCCATGAAGATCACATACGAGCCGGTGGCGGTGTCGGCGCCCGCGTCGCGCGGCTCGGTGCCCGGCGTGGCCCCCGCCACCTGGATCACCTCGACATCGCGGGCCGGCAGGGTCTGCGCGGTCAGCGAGGCGAGGGTGGACTCGACGGCCGCCGGATCCGCTCCGGCCGTGGGCAGGACGACGCTGATCTTCGGCGGACGGGGGCGGGGCGCCGCGTCGGTCGCGCGTACGGTCAGGGCCAGCCCTTCCCCGTCGAGCGCGGCGGTGATCCTCCGGCCGCCGAGGACCTCGGGACCGGGCAGGTCCACCTCGTCGGGCGCGGTGCTCTCGCCGAGGCGCGCGTACCGGTCGAATCCGGCGCCCATCAGCCGGATCCGCACCTCCCACACCCCCTCGGCCAGCGGTGCGCCGCCGGCGGCGCGCAGCGGGTCCACGGCGAAGGTGCCGCGTACGACGGGACGGACCAGCACGGCGCCGTCACCCGCGGCGTCCCCGGTCCCCGGCGCCGGCTCCTCTTCGAGTACGAGGGACGTCTCGCGCGGCAGCACCCACTCGTGGGCGGTCTTCCCGTGGCGCAGCAGCACATCGGCCTTGAAGCTCTTCAGCTCGTCGGTCACGTCGACGGGCTCGGCGAGGACACCGTCCGTCAGGGCCGGTGCGAGGAAGTACCGCTCGCCGCGCCTGGCCAGCAGCAGCCCCGAGCCGCCGGGGCCGGGATCCCCCTCGAAGCGCGCGGTGAAGGAGGCCTTGAACCGGTCGCGGTTCCAGACCGGCCGCCCCACCGCGCACCGGGCCACCAGATCGCTCTGGCGCCGGGTGAACTCGGTGAGGTCCTCGCGTCGGTCCGCCCGGAGCAGGACCGATCTGGTGCGCTGTACGGCGGCCAGCCCCCGGTGCACCCCGTCCGTCATGAACTCCTCGGCCAGCTCGCGCACGACCTCGTACGGGTCGTCGCGGAACGGCGGGTCGATCAGCAGCCCCCGGGGCGGCACCCCGACCCGGTGCAGCATCTCCACCCGGTAGAAGCGGCGCAGCAGCCGGTCGCGCTCGGCGCCCGGCTCGGTGCCCGCGACGACCGTCGCCATGACCTGGCGCAGATTCCCGTAGTACCACCGGGGATCCATGGCCGCGGTGCCCGCGTTCTCGGCGTCCTCGCGGGCCCAGTACGTGTAGCAGACGTAGTCGCCGAGCACGGAGACGACGGACGCCTTGAGATAGGCGCGGACCATGAAGAGCTGGTCCTCCAGGATCCACGGCCCCTCGGGGTGCACGATGCCGTGCTCGCGCAGGAACGCCGTACGGAACATCTTGTGCGGGGTGAGGCTGTCGATGAGCGGCGCGTTCCACACCGTGGAGCTCTCGCGGGTCCGGCTCATCAGACCGTACGGGACGCCCCGGCTGCGGAAGTTGCTCGCGACCTTGCCGATCACGATGTCGGAGCTGTTGCGCCGCCCCATCTCGTACAGCCGCTCCAGCGCCTCCGGCGCCATCCGGTCGTCGTGGTCGACGAACTGCACATACGCGCCGTTCGCCTGCGCCACCCCGACATTGCGCGGCTTCCCCGGCCAGCCCGAGTTGGGGATACGGGTCATACGGAAGTGGTCGTGGGCGGCGACCAGTGCCTCCAGATGGCCGGGCGTACCGTCGGTCGAGCCGTCGTCGACGAAGAGCACCTCGAACTCGGAGCTGGGCAGTGACTGCCGCAGCATCGACTCGACCAACGGCTCGATGTGGCTTCCCGAGTTGTACGTCGGGACCACCACAGTGACTTTGACCGCCATCCGCCCCACACCTTCTCGACGCCCACCGTTACCACGCATGTCGCACAGACTTTACGCGGACCGCATGCGGGGTACGCCGGAGCAGGCCACGGCCAGGAGTGCGATCAGGAGTGTGGTCGGGATCGCGGCCGGATCACCGTCGGATCGCGGTCAGGCCGCGGGAGCGGTGGCCGCCGCCGAGGCCTGGGCACGGCCACGGCCGAAGATCTGACGGAAGGTGAACTCCGCTATGTCGTCACCGGTGGTGTAGACGTCCCTGTCGGACTCCTTGACGTCCTTGCCGCTGGTGAAGCCGCCGACCGTGAAGTAGGCGTACCGGCCTATGGAGTTGGTGACCTTGCGGCAGACCGAGGGGGCCCGGCAGAAGGTCCCGACACCGTTCCCGGAGAGCGAGGCGATCCCGCCCTTCGCCTCGGCCTTGGCCTTGAGCGCCTGTGCCTCCTGCTCGAAGACCGCGACACCGACGGTCACCGCCACGCCGTCCTTGCTGTAGGTGGCGCGGATGACCTGGTCGCAGCCGTTGGCGGCGAGGATGGAGCCGAGAGAGCCCTGGGCCGCCGCGGCGCAGTTGGTCGTACGGGTGGTGGCGCCCTTCTGGTACACGCGGTCGCCCATGGTCAGCTTCGTGCCGGGGAAGAGGGTGTCGGCGCTCAGCGGCGCCTTGTCCTTGTCCGCGCTGGAGATGAAGTCCTTCGGGTTCGGCGGGGGCAGCGGATCGACCGAGGAGAAGGTCGGCTCCGGCGCCGGGCTCTCGGTCGGCAGCTCGGGGGGCGCGGGCAGCTCGGTGGCGTTCGTCTCCGAGGCCCGGTCGTCGCCCTTGTCCAGGGAGACGACGGCGGTCGCCACGATCGCGCCGACCGCGGCGGTCGCCAGCACCCCGCCGCCGATCATCAGCCAGCGCTTACGGCGCGCACGCGCGGCGGAGGCGTCCGCCAGCGCGGCCCAGTCCGGCGTCTGCGTTCCGTACGGGTCCTGTCCAGGAGGTCCGTACGGGTCCTGTCCGGGTGACCCGGGGCCGCCCCAGGGTCCCCCTTGCCCAAAGCTCATGCCGCGCAGTTTAAGGCCGCCCGCCCGAGCGTTGTGCCCCGGAGGGCGAAGAGGGAAAGGGGCGGGCGGAAGAAGACGGAAAAGGGCGGGCGGAAAAGGATTGGGTTCCGGCGGCGCCTGCCCCGACAATGCGGACCATGGGACATCTTGAGGCCGCGCATCTGGAGTACTACCTCCCCGACGGACGGGTGCTGCTCGGCGACGCCTCGTTCCGTGTCGGCGAGGGGGCCGTCGTCGCCCTCGTCGGGGCCAACGGCGCGGGCAAGACCACACTGCTCCGGCTGATCGCGGGGGATCTGCAACCGCACGGGGGCACCGTGACCGTCAGCGGCGGACTCGGTGTGATGTCGCAGTTCGTGGGCTCGGTGCGCGACGAGCGTACGGTCCGCGACCTGCTGGTCTCGGTCGCGCAACCGCGTATCCGGGAGGCCGCGGCCGCGGTCGACGACGCCGAGCACGGGATCATGACCGTCGACGACGAGGCCGCGCAGATGCGGTACGCGCAGGCGCTCAGCGACTGGGCCGAGGCGCGTGGCTACGAGGCCGAGACCGTCTGGGACATGTGCACCACGGCCGCGCTCGGCGTCCCGTACGAGAAGGCGCAGTGGCGCGAGCTGCGCACCCTCAGCGGCGGCGAGCAGAAGCGGCTGGTGCTGGAGGCGCTGCTGCGCGGGCCCGACGAGGTGCTGCTCCTGGACGAGCCGGACAACTATCTGGACGTGCCCGGCAAGCGCTGGCTGGAGGAACGCCTCAAGGAGACCCGTAAGACGGTTCTCTTCGTCTCCCACGACCGGGAGCTGCTGGCCACCGCGGCCGAGAAGATCGTGAGCGTGGAGCCCGGCCCGGCCGGCTCCGACGTATGGGTGCACGGCGCCGGGTTCGGCACGTACCACGCGGCGCGCAAGGAGCGCTTCGCCCGCTTCGAGGAGCTGAAGCGGCGCTGGGACGAGGAGCACGCCCGGCTGAAGGCGCTGGTGCACCGGCTGCGGCAGCAGGCGGCGATCAGCCCCGACATGGCCTCGCGCTACCGGGCGATGCAGACGCGCTTCAAGAAGTTCGAGGACGCCGGGCCGCCCCCGGAGCCGCCGCGCGAGCAGGAGATCACCATGCGGCTGCGCGGCGGGCGCACCGGCGTACGTGCCCTGACCTGCGAGGGTCTGGAGCTGACCGGGCTGATGAAGCCGTTCTCGCTGGAGGTCTACTACGGGGAGCGGGTGGCGGTCCTCGGCTCGAACGGCTCCGGCAAGTCGCACTTCCTGCGGCTGCTGGCCGGGGAGGACGTCCGTCACGAGGGCAAGTGGAAGCTGGGCGCCCGGGTGGTGCCGGGCCACTTCGCGCAGACCCACGCCCACCCGGAGCTGCTGGGACGCACGCTGGTCGACATCCTGTGGACGGAGCACGCCAGGGACCGGGGCGGCGCGATGAGCGTGCTGCGCCGGTACGAGCTGGAGCGCCAGGGCGACCAGGCCTTCGAGAAGCTCTCGGGCGGTCAGCAGGCGCGCTTCCAGATCCTGCTGCTGGAGCTGCGGGGCACGACGGCGCTGCTGCTGGACGAGCCGACGGACAACCTGGACCTGGAGTCGGCGGAGGCCCTTCAGGAGGGCCTGGAGGCGTACGAGGGCACGGTGCTCGCGGTCACCCACGACCGCTGGTTCGCGCGCTCCTTCGACCGGTATCTGGTGTTCGGCTCGGACGGTGTCGTACGGGAGACCCCGGAGCCGGTGTGGGACGAGCGCAGGGTGGTCCGGGCGCGGTAGCCGCCGGCGTCCGGGGACGGCGTCCGGGGACGGCGTCCGGGGACGGGGTCCGGGGGCCGGGCCCCGGGTCCGCACCCCCCGTTTTGACCAGTGCGAGGCACCGACGGTATTCTTCTGGTTCGTTATGCGTATTGGCTTGGTCGTTCTCACGCGAGGGGCCCTTACGCCGGTCCACCGGGCCGATGACCAGCGGCAGGCAACGGGTTGCGTCCCCGTGTGCAGGCCAAGGCTGTCGTGATCGTCCGGGTGGCCTTGTACAGGACCCGTCCCCCAGGCCCTCGCGGGCCCGCGGAGACCCCATCACTGAAGAAGCGAAGGCTACGACCGTGCGTACGTACAGCCCCAAGCCCGGCGATGTGACGCGCCAGTGGCACATCATCGACGCGCAGGACATCGTCCTGGGCCGTCTGGCGACCACCGCCGCCACCCTTCTCCGGGGCAAGCACAAGCCCATCTACGCGCCGCACGTTGACACCGGTGACTTCGTCATCATCATCAACGCGGACAAGGTGCACCTGTCCGGCAACAAGCGGACCCAGAAGATGGCGTACCGCCACTCCGGCTACCCGGGTGGTCTGCGTTCCGTCCGCTATGACGAGCTGCTCGCCAAGAACCCCGAGAAGGCCGTCGAGAAGGCCGTCAAGGGCATGCTCCCCAAGAACACCCTGGGCCGTCAGATGCTCTCGAAGCTGAAGGTCTACGCGGGCGACCAGCACCCGCACACCGCTCAGCAGCCGGTCCCGTTCGAGATCACCCAGGTCGCGCAGTAGTTCCGGCCACCCCCTAAGACGAAAAGAAATCTGAGGAGCATCGTGGCCGAGACCACTGTTGAGAACCCCGTCGAAAGCGCGGAGGCCGAAGAGACCTTCGACGCGGTGACGACCTTCGAGTCGGAGGTCCCCGTCGAGGGTGAGTACACCTCCGAGTCCCTGGCATCCCGCTTCGGCGACCCGCAGCCGGCCGCCGGCCTGGGCCGTCGCAAGAACGCCATCGCCCGCGTCCGGATCGTCCCGGGCAGCGGAAAGTGGAAGATCAACGGTCGCACCCTTGAGGACTACTTCCCCAACAAGGTGCACCAGCAGGAAGTCAACGAGCCCTTCAAGGTGCTCGAACTGGACAACCGCTACGACGTCATCGCCCGTATCTCGGGTGGCGGCGTCTCCGGCCAGGCCGGCGCGCTGCGCCTCGGTGTGGCCCGTGCGCTGAACGAGGCGGACGTGGACAACAACCGCGCCCCGCTGAAGAAGGCCGGCTTCCTGAGCCGCGACGACCGCGCCGTCGAGCGCAAGAAGGCCGGTCTCAAGAAGGCCCGTAAGGCCCCGCAGTACAGCAAGCGCTAATCGCTCGCTGGCCGGTCCAGGCATTACGCCTCTACGGCATTCGTTCGCCCCGGCGGCACTCCGTGCTGCCGGGGCGTTCGTTTTCTTGGCGATCTCGGGCGTATAACAGCATCAGGCGCTCAATAGTTTGCATTTTCGGAGCATTTTCGCTCGGAGCGGTGACGGCTCGGAGTGTTCTCGGAGGGAGAGCTGTGGGACGACTCTTCGGTACGGACGGCGTGCGCGGTGTCGCCAACGCCGATCTGACGGCGGAGCTGGCGCTCGGTCTGTCGGTCGCGGCGGCACATGTGCTCGCCGAGGTGGGGACGTTCGACGGGCATCGGCCCACGGCGGTGGTCGGGCGTGATCCACGCGCCTCCGGTGAGTTCCTGGAGGCCGCGGTCGTGGCCGGACTCGCGAGCGCGGGCGTGGACGTCCTGCGCGTCGGTGTGCTGCCCACCCCCGCGGTGGCGTATCTCACCGGCGCGTTGGGCGCCGACCTCGGCGTGATGCTGTCCGCGAGCCACAACGCCATGCCGGACAACGGCGTCAAGTTCTTCGCGCGCGGCGGGCACAAGCTCGCGGACGAGCTGGAGGACCGGATCGAGGCGCTGTACGAACTCCACCGCACCGGCGCGCCGTGGGAGCGCCCGACGGGCTCCGGCGTGGGCCGGGTCCGTACGTACGACGAGGGCTTCGACCGGTATGTGGCGCATCTCATCGGGGTGCTGCCGAACCGGCTCGACGGGCTCAAGGTCGTCCTCGACGAGGCACACGGCGCGGCGGCCAGGGTCTCACCCGAGGCCTTCACCCGGGCCGGGGCCGAAGTGATCACGATCGGCGCGGAGCCGGACGGGCTCAACATCAACGACGGCTGCGGCTCCACGCATCTCGCCCCGCTGAAGGCCGCGGTCGTGGAGCACGGCGCGCACTTCGGCATCGCGCACGACGGCGACGCGGACCGCTGTCTCGCGGTGGACGCGGCGGGCGAGGAGGTCGACGGCGACCAGATCCTCGCGGTGCTGGCCCTGGCGATGCGCGAGGCGGGCACACTGCGCGGAGACGCGGTGGTCGGCACGGTGATGGCCAACCTCGGCTTCAAGATCGCGATGGAGCGCGAGGGCATCCATCTCGTGGAGACGGCGGTCGGCGACCGGTATGTGCTGGAGTCGATGAAGGAGCACGGCTACGCCCTCGGCGGCGAGCAGTCGGGCCATGTCATCGTCCTCGACCACGCGACGACCGGCGACGGCACGCTGACCGGTCTGCTGCTGGCGGCCCGGGTCGCGGCGACCGGCCGTACGCTCGCGGATCTCGCGGGTGTGATGCGGCGGCTGCCGCAGGTGCTGGTCAATGTGCCCGATGTCGACAAATCGCGGGTGCACACCTCGGCGGAGCTGGCGGCGGCGGTGTCCGAGGCGGAATCCGAGCTCGGCACCACGGGCCGGGTCCTGCTCCGCCCCTCGGGTACGGAACCGCTGGTACGGGTCATGGTCGAGGCGCCGGACATCGACCAGGCGAGCTCGGTGGCGAGCCGCTTGGCGGACGTGGTGAAGTCGGCGCTGGGCTGACGGACGGTCCGCGCTCGGCGGACGGGTGGTGCGCCTTCGGATCGCCCGGCCATGACTGAGAAGGAACGATCCGGCGGCTGTCGGCGGCCGGGTTTCGAACGGTGTGCGGGGGCCGGGTTTCGAACGGTGTGCGGGGGCGGCCGGGTCCGGCCGTCCCCGCACACCGTTCGCTGTCGGTCCGGGCTTACGTGACAGCCAGCGTGTTGACCACGTCGGTGGCCGTCAGCAGACGTACCGCGTCGGCGTTCAGCCCGGCCGGATGCAGGGCGTACACCTGGGAGCCCCCGGTCAGGGCGATGTCCCCGCGTACGAGGAAGGCCAGCTCGGCCCCGGTCAGGTCGAGGCCCAGGCCCAGGCCCAGATCCAGGCCCAGGCCCAGATCCGGGTCCGGGCTCAGGTCCGGGTCCGCGCCCAGGTCCGGGCTCAGGTCCGGATCGAGGTCGTCCACGGGATCCTGGTCCGGGGTCCCGATACGGGCCGCGAAGGCCGGGGCGTCCTCGCCCTCGTGCCTGCGGTACGTACTCGCCGAACCGTCGGTGTGGCGGACGACGACCGTGCGGGCACGCGCGGCAGCCTGCCAGACCGCCAGTTCGCCGAGGCCGACGCGTGCGCCCGACGCGAACAGGTCGTTGAGACTCCGGCCGAGCAGCGCGATCCCGTCCACATACCGGTGTACCGCGTGGTGGGTGCCGGACACACCCTGGACGACATCCAGCCAGCGCATCGTCCGGCCCGGTATGTCCAGGAGCAGCGGTACACACGCCCGGGACGTACCGGTCAGATCGAAGCGCTGCTCGACCGTACGCGGATCGAAGATCTTGCCGTGGCCGGGCGGTTCGTCCCGGACCATGAACCCGGCGAAGGCCTCGCCCAGTTCGGCGAACGGCACGTTGTTGTAGGAGAGGCAGAGCGCGACCGCGTACCGCGCGCCGGCCTTCTCCAGCCGGGCGAGGTCCAGATCGATGAACTCGCTCGCCCCGCGCGGGGGAGGCGCGCTCGTCAGATCGCCGGAGTGCACCGCTCCGGTGCCGGCGAAGCGCAGCTCCGTGTAGTCGCAGGTGCCGATGTGCTCCCACCGCTCGTCGAACAGGGCGAGGGAGAGGTCCAGGTCGGTACGGCCCGAGGTGTCGCTCTCCATCCAGTGGAGGAACAGCCTGAGGGTCTTCCCGGCGGTGCCGGTGCTGTTCCCGGCGGGAACAGCACCCGGGCCGCCGTGTGTCTCCGGCAGAGGCAGCTCGCTGCCGCGCGGGAGTGTCACCAGCGCCCGGGACGCGGTCCGTTCCGTGAACGGCGCGATCACCCCGTCCAGCCCGGCGTCCACGACGGCCAGACCGACCGGGCCCCGCGCGGCGGCGCGTCGTACCACTTCGGCGGTGAGCGCGCGGACGGCGTCCTCGGCCGGGCCCGCGGGCAGCGGTGCCCGGGTGTCCTCGCTCACATACACCCGCGCGCCGCCGCCCTTCGGGAAGAAGACGCGGAGGAGATCCCGGGGCCCGAGGCGGCTGCGTACCGCGCCCAGCGTGGAGAGCAGCACGGCCGGGGACACGCGCGGCAGCGCGGCGGCGAGCGCGTCCACGACGATGCCGCCGCCGTCGGGCCCGGCCAGCCGCAGCAGATGGTCGAGCCGGCGCAGCAGCTCGCCCGGCCGCTGGGAGAGCAGGGCGGTGGCGGCGGGGATGTCGCGGTCGGTGAGAGCGATCTCGACACGGCGGCCCCAGGCGTTCAGGGTGACCTTGGCGCCGGACGCACCGACCGTGCGGGATGTGCCGGCCGCGCCGGACGCACCGACCGTACCGGCCCTACCGGTCGTGTCGCCGCCGGTCGTGACATCGCCGCCGGTTGTGCCGGGACCGCCGGTTGTGCCGGGACCGCTGGTCGGGCCACCGTCGCTGGTCGTGCCGGGGCCGCCGGTCGGGGCATCGCCGTCCGTCGTGCCGGGGCCTGCGGACACCTCGACGTCGGCGGTCGTCTCCGCGGCCGTACGCAGCGTGGCCCCCAGGCGGTCGTCCGACAGTTCGGTCCCGCGCAGCGCCGCCACGGCGAGAGCGGCGCGCGGGTGGCGGGCCGCGTGCTCGAAGGGGTGCAGCGCGTGGGCCGCACGGATCCACAGGGGCCGGTAGCGGCGCATGTCGGCGACGGCGCGCGCCGGGTCGAGCGCGTCGAGGGCGGCGAGCAGGGCCCGGCGCACCGGGCGCGGGACGGGCGCGATACGGGGCATTCCCGCCGGCAGGGGCTCGCCGCCCGACAGGACGGCGAGCAGCCGCAGGATGTCGGTGGCCGTGTCCAGACGGGCGGTGACGGCGGGCAGTACGGCGGCCCGGGTCTCCGGCGCGTGCAGCAGCCAGGCCAGGACCCGCGCCTTGGTCTCCCGGCCCGGAAGGGTGGCGGGCAGCCAGTCCAGCTCGGTGCGGGTACGGGTGCCGAGGAGGACGGCGAGATCGCTCGTCTCCTGCGGGGAGAGCGCGACGGTACGGGCGAGAAGCCCGCGCAGTTCCTCCCCGGCGGCCTCGGTGCGCGCGGCGAGGTCGCCTCCGTACGAGAGGACCCGCGCCCGCTCCGGGAGGGCCTGGCTCCGCCGGAAGGTGAGACGCGGCCGGGAAGGCCGCAGGAACGGGTCGCCGGTGCGGAGGGTGCGGTGGCAGACGGGGCAGGCGGAGAAGTCCGATCCGTCGAAGCAGTTCCGGCAGACCAGATGCGCGCAGGGCGAGACGGCGTGGACGGTGTCGACAGCCCCGCACAGGACGCACGGCTGATGCGGGTGCTGGAAGAGCAGGGTCAGCACCCGGTTGACGAAGTACCCGCGCGTGTCACGCGGTGTGCTGTCCGGGAAACGGCGGAACAGGGGCGTGTGATCACGGTCCGAGCCGATCGCCCCGTCGATGTCCGTGAGCAGCGCGCGCCCGGCGGCGGCCAGTGCCCCGGCGGTCCGCGCGGCCAACGCCTGACGCAGAGGTGCGGAGAGCAGGAAGCCGCGCTCAAGGAGATCGGCCTCCAGCAGCGCGACGCCCGCGTGGCTCCCCGGTACGGCAGTCGGGCTCCCCGGCATGGCAGTCGGGCTCTCCGGCGCGGCAGCCGGGCTCTCCGGCGCGGGGGCGATGCCGGCCGCGGGCAGATACACGGCGCCCCGGCGGAGCAGCAGCGTACCGGCGAGGCCGCGTGCGCCGGCGTCGTTCGCGTCGTCCGTGCCCGTACCGTCCGGGCGCGTGGTGGTGGTCATATCCGTCGGTCCCCCCCGGGTGCCCGGCGGGCCGCCGGGCGCAAGACGCCGCGTCGCCCTGTACTTCCGTACGGGCGACGCGGCGCTGAAGTAGGTGCGCGGGGCGGAAGGTTGACGCGCTCGGGTTTCATTTGCAGTGAAAGAGAAGGAAGCACGTCCGGGAGCCGCCCGGCGCTCGCTGAAGGTATCAATGAGGCGAGGCTCGGCGCACCTGGGATTCCGCGCGGCTCTTCGTCACACCGGCGGCGTGCCTCCGGTCCCGAGACCGGTCCCGGTCCCGGCCCCGGTGCGGCGCTCGCGCCCGGTGCGCCTCTTGTCGCCGCCGCGCGCTGTCCGTCGCCGCTGAGCCAGCGCCCACAGTCCCTTCTGGGCGAACAGCGTGAGCGTGCCCGCGACCAGGATGCCCGCCAGATTCACCAGGAGCTGGCCGCTGGAGCCCCAGACCTGGTCGAAGTCGCCGTACCCGAGCGCGACCGCCGCGTTGGCGGCGGCGGGGACGGTCGTCACCGAGATCGCGACCCCGACCAGCGCGCCCGACCGGGCGGAGGTCAGCGAGAGCATCCCGGCGACGCCCGCGAGCACGGCGACGACCAGCGAGAACGGATCGGGATTCCAGATGAAGGAGGTGTTCGCGCGCTCGGCCGCCAGCATGGCGGGCGTGAAGAGCCCGAAGGCGTCCATCAGCACACTGAACGCCGTCGTCAGCGCCATCGCCACCGCGAAACCGCCGACGACCGCGACCAGCGAGCGCCACGCCAGCCGCGGGGCGCGCTGCACCAGCGCCGTACAGACCCCGGCCAGCGGGCCGAACTCCGGGCCGACCGCCATCGCGCCCACGATCAGGATCGCGTTGTCCAGCACCACACCGCAGGCCGCGATCATCGTCGCGAGGGAGAGGAACGCGAGATAGGTGAGGGAAAGCGTGGACTCCTCGTGGGTCACGTCCTCCAACTGCTCCCACAGCACGGCGTCGGCGCCCTCGCCCGGAGCTTCCTCCTCCGCCTCCTCCGCCCGCCTGGAGAGCGTCAGATCGATGTTCTCGACGCTGATCGAGCCGGTCTCGTCGATGCCGAGGGCGCGCAGGCGCGATATCAGCTCGTCGCCCGCCTCGCGCGCCACGTCGCACATGACCAGATCGCCCCGCGGATCGCGTGCCGCACCGGGCACGACGGCGAGATGGGCCGTACCGACCGTGCTCTCGACGGTCCGTACGACCTCGTCGGTACGGCCGGCGGGCACCAGCAGACGCAGATGCAGCAAGCGAACGGCTCCTCGGGGTTCGGGTCCTCGGGGTTCGGACGGTCGGGCGGTCGGGGGTCGGGCGGTCGGGCTTCCGGGCGGCCGGGCTTCCGGGCGCTCAGAGCTTACGGAGCGAGAGCCGCTGGACCTTGTGGTCGGGACCCTTGCGCAGCACCAGCGTGGCACGGCTGCGGGTGGGGGCGACGTTCTCCAGCAGATTGGGCCGGTTGATGGTCCGCCACATGGTGCGGGCGTACTCCAGGGCCTCGTCCTCGGAGACCCGGGTGTACTTCGTGAAGTACGAGGCCGGGTTCTGGAACGCCGTCTCGCGGAGCTTGCGGAACCGGTTCAGATACCAGCTCTCGATGTCCTCGGCGCGGGCGTCCACGTACACACTGAAGTCGAAGTAGTCCGCGAGCCCGACCTGCGTCCTGCCGTCCTTGCCGGGCAGCGCCGGCTGGAGGACGTTGAGCCCCTCGACGATCAGGATGTCGGGACGCCGTACCGTCAGCAGCTCGCCCGGCACGATGTCGTAGATGAGATGCGAGTAGACGGGCGCGGTGACCTCGTCCCTGCCCGCCTTGATGTCGGCGACGAACCGGGTCAGGGCCCGCCGGTCGTACGACTCGGGGAAGCCCTTCCTCGACATCAGCCCGCGCGCCTTCAGCTCCTCCATCGGCAGCAGAAAGCCGTCGGTGGTGACGCGCTCGACCCGCGGATGCTCGGGCCACCGCGCGAGCAGCGCCTGCAACAGCCGGGCCACCGTCGACTTCCCCACGGCCACACTCCCGGCGACCCCTATGACGAACGGCGTACCGCGCTGCGCGCCGTGCCCGTTGCCCGCGTCCCCGAGAAAGGTGTTGAGCGCACCCCGCAGCCCGGCCGTGGCCTGGACATAGAGATTCAGCAGCCGCGACAACGGCAGATAGACGTCCCGCACCTCGTCGAGATCGATGACATCCCCCAGCCCCCGCAACCGCTCCACCTCCCCGGCGGTCAGCGGCAACGGAGTCTTCTCCCGCAACGCGCTCCACTCGTCCCGGCTCAGATCCACATACGGGGTCGGCCCATGCTCCCCCCGGCGGAGGACACTTCGTGGCGACGAATTGATCACGCCTCATTGTCGTCTCCGACCGCCACTCCCGGAGGGTGTGCTCGGTCACGTACCGGGCGCCGGGCGGGGCGGCCGGGGCCGGACGAGGTACTCGGGGGGTGGGACGGGGGTGGGGGGGTTCGCGGTTACGGGAGGGGCGGGGGTGGGCGCCGTAGGCTGCCGACATGTGCGGAATCGTGGGTTACGTCGGCGGACAGTCGGCGCTTGATGTGGTCATCGCGGGCCTCAAGCGGCTCGAATACCGCGGGTACGACTCGGCCGGGGTCGCCGTGCTCGCCGATGGGGGGCTGGCCGCCGCGAAGAAGGCGGGCAAGCTCGTCAATCTGGAGAAGGAGCTGGTGGAACGGCCGCTGCCGGCCGGACTCACCGGCATCGGACACACCCGGTGGGCCACGCACGGCGGGCCGACCGACGCCAACGCCCATCCCCATCTCGACAACGCCGGGCGCGTCGCCGTCGTCCACAACGGGATCATCGAGAACTTCGCCGCCCTCCGGGCCGAGCTGGCCGACCGCGGCCACGATCTCGGGTCGGAGACCGACACCGAGGTCGTCTCGCACCTCCTCGCCGAGGCCTTCTCCTCGTGCGGCGATCTCGCCGAGTCGATGCGCCAGGTCTGCCGTCGGCTGGAAGGCGCCTTCACCCTGGTCGCCGTGCACGCGGACGAGCCGGACGTGGTGGTCGGGGCACGCCGCAACTCACCGCTGGTGGTCGGGGTCGGACAGGGCGAGTCGTTCCTCGCCTCGGACGTCGCCGCGTTCATCGCCCATACGCGCTCCGCGATCGAGCTGGGCCAGGACCAGGTCGTCGAACTGCGCCGCGACGGTGTGACGGTGACGGACTTCGCGGGCGACCCCGCCGAGGTCCGCTCGTACCACGTGGACTGGGACGCGTCGGCCGCCGAGAAGGGCGGTTACGACTACTTCATGCTCAAGGAGATCGCCGAGCAGCCCAAGGCCGTCGCCGACACCCTCCTCGGCCGGATCGACGCCCAGGGCGCGCTGACCATAGACGAACTGCGTATCCCGCAGGAGGTGCTGCGCGAGGCCGACAAGGTCGTCATCGTGGCGTGCGGCACGGCCTTCCACGCCGGACTGATCGCGAAGTACGCCATCGAGCACTGGACGCGGATGCCCTGCGAGGTGGAGCTGGCCAGCGAGTTCCGCTACCGCGACCCCATCCTGGACCGGCGCACCCTGGTGATCGCCATCTCGCAGTCCGGCGAGACCATGGACACCCTGATGGCCCTGCGCCACGCCCGTGAGCAGGGCGCGAAGGTGCTGGCCATCTGCAACACGAACGGTTCGACCATCCCGAGGGAGTCGGACGCGGTCCTCTACACCCACGCGGGCCCCGAGGTCGCCGTCGCCTCGACCAAGGCGTTCCTCACCCAGCTCGTCGCCTGCTATCTGCTGGCGCTCTATCTCGGCCAGCGGCGCGGTACGAAGTGGGGCGACGAGATCCGGGCCGTCATCAAGGACCTGTCGCAGATCGCGGGCGAGGTGGAGCGCGTACTGGAGACGATGGAGCCGGTACGGGCGCTGGCGCGCTCGCTCGCGGACAAGCGGACGGTGCTGTTCCTGGGCCGGCACGTCGGCTACCCGGTCGCCCTGGAGGGCGCGCTCAAGCTCAAGGAACTGGCGTACATGCACGCCGAGGGATTCGCGGCCGGTGAGCTGAAGCACGGCCCGATCGCGCTCATCGAGGAGGACCTGCCGGTGGTGGTCGTCGTACCGTCGCCGCGCGGGCGCTCGGTGCTGCACGACAAGATCGTGTCGAACATCCAGGAGATCAGGGCCAGGGGTGCCCGGACCATCGTGATCGCGGAGGAGGGCGACGAGGCGGTGGTGCCGTACGCCGACCATCTCATCAGGATCCCGGCGACGCCGACGCTCCTTC
Source organism: Streptomyces sp. NPDC055025 (assembly GCF_053608565.1). Classification (NCBI taxonomy): domain Bacteria; kingdom Bacillati; phylum Actinomycetota; class Actinomycetes; order Kitasatosporales; family Streptomycetaceae; genus Streptomyces; species Streptomyces sp. NPDC055025. Next base: position 20,620 of record NZ_JBSGVS010000042.1, on the reverse strand, counting down.
AGCCGCTGGTCGCCACCGTGCCGTTGCAGGTGTTCGCGTGCGAGCTGGCGACGGCGCGCGGCAACGAGGTCGACCAGCCGAGGAATCTGGCGAAGTCCGTCACGGTGGAGTGAGGTGGAGTGGGGCGGGATCATGGATCCGGCTCGTGTTCGGCTTACGGCTCGTCCACGGCTCACGGCTCGTCCACGGCTCACGGTCCGGCGATCGTCGAGCGACGTTGATTGAAGGGATGGCGGAGTGATCATCGGGGTGGGGATTGACGTCGCGGAGATCGACCGGTTCGCGGAGTCCTTGGCGCGGACTCCGAAACTGAGCGAACGCCTCTTCTCCGAGCGGGAGTTGTACCTCCCGAGCGGCGAGCGGCGCGGTATGGCCTCCTTGGCGGCACGCTTCGCCGCCAAGGAAGCCGTGGCCAAAGCCCTTGGCGCGCCCGGCGGACTGCGCTGGACCGACGCCGAGGTGTGCGTGGAGGACAGCGGGCAGCCGCGGCTGAGGGTGCTCGGTACGGTCGCGGCGCGCGCCGCCGAACTGGGCGTACGGAGCTGGCATGTCTCGCTCAGTCACGATGCGGGAGTGGCGTCGGCCGTGGTGATCGCGGAGGGTTGACCGTATGCGTATCGCTTACAGCGTGGAGACCGTCAGAAACGCCGAACGGGAGCTGATGGCGCGGCTGCCCGACGACGCGCTCATGCAGCGCGCCGCGGGCGGCCTCGCCGTCGCCTGCGCCGGTCTGCTGCGAGACCTGCTGGGCCGGGTGTACGGGGCGCGGGTCGTCGTACTCGCCGGGAGCGGGGACAACGGCGGTGACGCCCTGTACGCCGGGGCACGCCTCGCCCGCAGAGGCGCCGGTGTCGCGGCGGTCCTGCTCGCGCCCGACCGGGCGCACGCGGGCGGGCTCGCCGCGCTGCTCCGCGCCGGCGGCCGGGTCGCGGAGGGCCGGGTCGCGGACGGCGCGGACGGTACCGGCGGAAGGGGCGCCGGCGGCGCGGACGGTACAGGAGCGGACGGTACAGGCGGCGCTACCGTCCGCCCCGGCGGCCCCTTCGCCGTACTGGCCGCCGCCGATCTCGTCCTGGACGGCATCACCGGTATCGGCGGGCACGGCGGGCTGCGTCCCGACGCGGTGCCGCTGGTACGGGCGGCCCGGGATTCGGGCGCGGTGGTCGTGGCCGTCGATCTGCCCAGTGGCGTGGAGGCGGACAGCGGCGAGGTGGCGGGCGAGGCGGTGCGCGCGGATGTGACGGTCACGTTCGGTACGTACAAGCCGGGCCTGCTGATCGATCCCGCGCGCGAGCACGCGAGCGCGGTACGGCTCGTGGACATCGGGCTACGGCCCTATCTGCCGGCCGTCGCCGAGTTCGAGGCGCTCCAGCACGCGGACGTCGCGCGGCTGCTGCCGGTGCCGACGGCCGAGAGCGACAAGTACCGGCGCGGCGTCGTCGGGATCGTCGCGGGCTCCGCGCGCTATCCGGGCGCGGCGGTGCTCGCGGTGGCGGGCGCGCTGCACGGCGGGGCCGGAGCCGTACGGTACGTGGGCCCCGGCGCCGACGCGGTGATCGCCCGTTTCCCGGAGACGCTGGTGCACGAGGGCCCGCCGTCGAAGGCGGGCCGGGTCCAGGCGTGGGCGATCGGGCCGGGCCTGGGCGAGGGCCCGGACGTCGGCGAGGGACACGGGGTGGCGGAGGTACTGGCCTCGGACGTACCGGTCCTGGTGGACGCGGACGGCCTGCGGCTGCTGGACGCGGCGACGGTACGGAAACGCACCGCTCCGACCCTGCTCACCCCGCACGCGGGCGAGGCGGCGGCGCTGCTGGGTGTGCCGCGGGAGGAAGTCGAGTCGGCCCGGCTGACGGCCGTACGGGAACTCGCGTCCCGCTACGGCGCCACGGTCCTGCTCAAGGGCTCCACGACGCTGATCGCCGATCCGGACAAGGACGTTCCGGTTCGCGTCAACCCGACCGGCACGCCCTGGCTCGCCACGGCGGGCAGCGGCGACATCCTCTCGGGCCTCTCCGGCGCGCTCCTGGCCACGGGCCTCCCGCCCCGCGACGCGGCGTCTGCGGCGGCCTACCTCCACGGCCTCTCGGCCCGCCTCGCCTCGAAGGGCGCCCCGGTCTCGGCCCTGGACGTGGCGGCCCACCTGCCGGATGCGTGGCGGAATGTGAAGGGGTGAGGGGCAGAGTGCCAGGGCGGGCCGTACGGGCCGTACGGGCCTGAGGCGGGTCGCGGACCGGGCCTGGGCCCGGGGCGTGGACCGGTGCCTGGGCTCGGGGCGTGGACCAGGTCCCGGCTCGGGTCGTGGCCCGGCTTCGCATCGGGCCTTGGCTCGGGGCTGGGACCGGGCCTTGGCTCGGGTCTCGGACCGGGCCCGTGTCATTCCAGTGTCCTTCGTCATTCCTGTGACCCCTGGACCGCCCCGGGTCGGGACCGTACCGGACCGGGGCAGTCCGGGAGCTCTGAGAGACTGGCCGTGATGACCGGAATGATGCAGACCTCGACCCATCTCAGGGCCCGCGCCGAGGTGGATCTCGGCGCCCTGCGGGGCAATGTGCGTGCCCTGCGCGCTCGTGTGGGCACCGGCACCGCGGTGATGGGTGTCGTGAAGTCCGACGCGTACGGCCACGGCATGGTGCCCGTCGCGCGTGCCGCCCTTGCCGCCGGGGCCACCTGGCTGGGGACCGCCACCCCCCACGAGGCGCTCGCCCTGCGGGCCGCGGGCATCCGGAGCCGGGTGCTCTGCTGGCTGTGGACACCCGGCGACCCCTGGCGGGAAGCCATCGAGGCCGATCTCGACATGTCCGTCAGCGGGATGTGGGCCCTGCGCGAACTGACCGCCGCCGCCCGCGAGGCCGGCCGCCCCGCCCGTATCCAGCTCAAGGCCGACACCGGTCTCGGCCGTAACGGCTGCCAGCCCGCCGACTGGCCGGAACTCGTCGGTGCCGCGCTCGCCGCGCAGACCGCCGGCCAGGTCAGGATCACCGGCCTCTGGTCGCACTTCGCCTGCGCCGACGAGCCCGGCCACCCCTCCATCGCCGCCCAACTGGACACGTTCCACGCGATGGTCGCCTACGCCGAGAAGGAAGGCGTCGAGCCCGAGGTCCGGCACATCGCCAACTCGCCCGCCACGCTCACCGTCCCCGAGTCGCACTTCGATCTCGTACGGACCGGTATCGCGATGTACGGCATCTCACCCAGCCCGGCGCTCGGCACCTCCCGGGACTTCGGGCTGCGGCCCGTCATGACGCTCTCCGCCTCGGTCGCCCTGGTGAAGCAGGTTCCCCCGGGCCATGGCGTCAGCTACGGCCACCACTACCTCACCCCGCGCGAGACGACCCTCGGGCTCGTCCCCCTCGGATACGCGGACGGCATCCCCCGGCATGCCTCGGGCCGTGGTCCCGTCCTCGTCGGCGGGGTCACCCGGCGGGTGGCCGGGCGGGTCGCCATGGACCAGTTCGTCGTGGACCTCGGGGGCGACACCCCCGAACCGGGCGCAACCGCCGTTCTGTTCGGCCCCGGCGACCAGGGCGAGCCGACGGCCGAGGACTGGGCCGAGGCCGCCGACACCATCGCGTACGAGATCGTCACCCGTATCGGTTCTCGCGTCCCCCGTGTCTATGTGAACGAGTCGAACGACGCGAACGACGCGAACGGGCACGAAAACTTGTGAACGCCTGTGAATGCCTGCGAACGCGTGTGAACGCGTGTGAACGCCCGTGATGCGTGAACGCGCAACCGGAGTGATCTCTCCGGGGTGAAGCGCGGCGCGGTGGGGAAGGCAAGGCTGGACGACGAGGAGCGATCGTGAGCGAGAAGAGCCCGGCGGGGGACGCGGTGGCCACGACGGCCGCCGCGGTGGCTACGGCATCGGCAGCCTCGGCAGCGATCAGCGGCAACTGGCGCAAGGCAGGCGTCGCGGGCGCCGCGATAGGCGTGATCGCCGCCGGAGCCGCCGCCGGTGTGGCGATCGAGAGGCTGACCGTCGGCCGCGGCATGCGCAGAAGGGCACGGCTCGCACTCGACGCGTCGGGACCGTACGGAGCGTTGCGCGGCGCCCCGGGCAAGGCGCTCGCGGACGACGGTACGGAGCTGTACTACGAGGTCGACGAGGCCGACGCGACCGGTCCGCGGGGCGCTCCGGGTGTCCTGGGGATTCCGGGCTCTCCGGTCATTCCAGGCACCCTGGGGATTCCAGGCGCGCGGTCGGCGACCGGGTCTGGGTCCGGGCCCGGGTCCGGGTCCGTAGCAGGCTCCGTCGCCGGAGTCGGGCCGACTGCCGGGGCCGGGCCGACTGCCGGGGCCGGGTCGGGCGCCGCGGCACCGTCGCCGGGCGGCTCCCGCCGTCGGCGTCTCTTCGGTCGCAAGGCCCCCGTACCCGTGACCGTCGTCTTCAGCCACGGCTACTGCCTCAACCAGGACTCCTGGCACTTCCAGCGCGCCGCCCTGCGCGGACTCGTCCGTACCGTCCACTGGGACCAGCGCAGCCACGGCCGCTCCGCGCGCGGTGTCGGCCAGAGCGGCTCCGGCGCCGTCCCCGTCACCATCGAGCAGCTCGGCCGCGACCTCAAGGCCGTGATCGACGCGGCGGCGCCCGAAGGACCGCTGGTGCTGGTCGGCCACTCGATGGGCGGGATGACGATGATGGCCCTGGCGGACCAGTTCCCCGAGCTGGTACGGGAACGGGTCGTCGGTGTCGCCCTCGTCGGTACGTCCAGCGGAAAGCTCGGCGAGGTCAACTACGGGCTGCCGGTCGCGGGCGTGAACGCCGTACGCCGTGTCCTGCCCGGTGTGCTCAAGGCCCTCGGCTCCCAGGCCGAGCTGGTCGAGCGTGGGCGGCGGGCCACCGCCGATCTCTTCGCCGGGCTGATCAAGCGGTACTCCTTCAGCTCGAAGGACGTGGACCCCGCCGTCGTACGGTTCGCCGAGCGGCTCATCGAGGGCACCCCGATCGATGTGGTCGCGGAGTTCTACCCGGCCTTCACCGACCACGACAAGGCGCAGGCGCTCTCGGTCTTCCTGGAGGTACCGGCGCTGATCCTGGCCGGGGAGGGCGATCTGATCACCCCCAGCTCGCACAGCGAGGCCATCGCCGATCTGCTGCCGGACGCGGAGCTGGTGCTCGTACCGGACGCCGGGCATCTCGTGATGCTGGAGCACCCCGAGGCCGTCACGGACCGGCTCGCCGACCTGCTCGCAAGAGTGGGTGCGGTGCCCGCGGAGGCTAACGTTGGCAGACATGGAAGCACCGCACAGCCCGGCGGCTGAGACAGCCCTCGGGGCAGCCCGTACCAGCGAGCCGGCCGAGACCGCCGCCCTTCCCGGGACGACCGGCGCCCTCCCGGAGACGACCGGCGCCGTCCCGGAGACGTCTGACGCCCTCCCGGAGACGGCTGACGCCCTGCCTGGCACGACCGTCGCCGTCGATTCCCCCGAGCGGATGCGGGAACTGGGCCGGGGGCTCGCCACCCTCCTCCGGCCCGGTGATCTGGTGATGCTCACCGGCGAACTCGGCGCGGGGAAGACGACCCTGGCCCGTGGCCTCGGCGAGGGCCTCGGCGTCCGTGGCGCCGTCACCTCGCCCACCTTTGTGATCGCCCGCGTCCACCCGTCCCTGGTCGGCGGTCCCGCGCTGGTCCATGTGGACGCGTACCGGCTCGGTGGGGGACTGGACGAGATGGAGGACCTCGATCTGGATGTCTCGCTGCCGGACTCCGTGGTGGTCGTGGAGTGGGGCGACGGCAAGGTCGAGGAACTGTCGGACGCCCGGCTGCACGTGGTGATCCACCGGGTGGTGGGCGGTGCCGGGGGTGGGAACGAGACCACGGAGAACGGCGAGGCCACGGAGAACGGCGAGATGGAGTACGACGACCGGCGCACCGTCACGGTGACAGGGATCGGCAGCCGCTGGTCGGGGACCGATTTCGGGATTCTCGCCCGCTGATCCTGGGTCAGGGCCCGCGTACCCCGATTCGGCGAACGTTTCCACGGCCTTTTCGGCCAGCCGTTCCGTACGTTCCGACAAGACGTCGGCAAAATGTTGCGCGTGCCATGCCGCGCATGGTCACATGGTAGTGAGACAAGGTTAGGTCTGCCTAACTACCTGACCACGCCTGCCCCCGGAGCCTCAGGAGGCATCCATGTCGGCGTCAGAGCGCGAAACGCGTCCGGAGTCGCAGTCGCAGTCCTCATCGCCCCGGTCACCGTCGCCGTCACCGTCACCGTCGTCCGTGTCCATGAGCGTGCTGCTCGCGTCGTGCGCGGCGGCCTCGGCCGTGTCCACTCCGCCGCGGGAGCCTTCGGCGGTCGCGACGGCGCAGGCCGCCGCCGCGGCGAGGGAGCTCGAACGGCAGCGCGACGCCGCCTGAATCCGAGACGACGGGCCGGCGGGTTACGGAACCGTCCGGAACGGTCCGGAACCGTTCGTCGGGTTACGGGACCGGTCGGCGGGCTGTTGGGCCGGCGGGCTGTCGGGCTAGGGAACGACGACCACGACAGAGCCGACCGTCGCGAACGTCCATACCGCGTTTCCGTCCGCCACCTTCATCCTGACCCCGCCCGTCTTCAGCGTCGGGTCGGGGCTGGACACCGTGCCGTCCACGGCCGCGCTGAAGCCGATCGACACATCGTTGACGGTCGTGAACCGTACGACGTGCTCGACCCGGACCCCGTCCGAGCCCGTGACCGCGCCGGAACGCGAGGTCACGCGGTAGGAGCCGGGCAGTGGGCTGACCGTGCTCGGCATGACGGCGAAGCTGCGCGTCGCCTGCTCGTTCTGGTTGACCAGCCACACCCGGCGCTGGGCCAGCGCGTACACGACCCGTGCGCCGGTGCCCGAGTCCGCGGGGATCGCCAGCGAGTTCTTCTTCTTCTGCGCGGGGGCGCCGCCCGAGGCGGGAGGAGAGGCGGACGGCGCGGTGGCGGGCTTCCCGAGGGTCTCGTCGGGAACGTTCGCGGACGCCTGGTAGGCGAGGAAGCCGACCACGGCGATGGCCGCCGCGGTGAGCCCGGCCACGATTCCCGAGCTGCTCCTGGACACCTTGATCCACCTCTCGTACGTATGACTCCGTGGTGACGGTAGCAGCAGCAGGGTGACGGGACGGGGCGCCGTGCCTTGGGCGTCGGAGCCGTAGGCTGTTTGCGTGCTTCTGCTCGCCGTTGATACCGCCACGCCCGCCGTCACCGTCGCTCTCCACGACGGCACCTCCGTCCTGGCCGCGGAGAGTCAGGTCGACGCGCGCCGCCACGGGGAACTGCTTCTCCCCGCCGTCGACCGCGTCCTCGCTGAGGCCGGGCTGAAACTGGACGCCGTGACGGATGTGGTCGTGGGGGTGGGGCCGGGACCGTACACAGGACTGCGTGTCGGGCTGGTCACGGCCCTGACCTTCGGCTCGGCGCTCGGGGTGCCGGTGCACGGGCTCTGCACCCTGGACGGGCTCGCGTACGCCTCCGGGCTGGAAGAGCCGTTCGTGGTGGTGACGGACGCGCGCCGCAAGGAGGTCTACTGGGCGCGGTACGCGGACGCCCGTACGCGGCTGACCGATCCGGCCGTCGACCGGCCCGCCGATATCGTCGGTCATGAGCATGTCGTGGGAGTGCCGGCCGTGGGCGCCGGGGCGCTGCTCTATCCCGATGTGTTCCCGGACGCGCGGGGTCCCGAGCACCAGTCGGCCGCCGCGCTGGCGTCGCTGGCGGCGGAAAGACTCGCGGCGGAGGCCACTGATGCTTCCGGGGCTTCCGGGACTCCTGGGGTAACTGGGGCTTCCGGTGGCGCCGGGGTCGCTGGGGTTGCCGGCGCCGCCGCGGGCTTCCTTCCGGCCCTTCCCTTGTACTTGCGCCGCCCGGACGCGCAGGTGCCCAAGAACTACAAGGTGGTCACCCCGAAGTGACCGATGCGACGGACGCGGCGGCCGAGCACGAGGGCGCGGAAGCCGGGAACGACAAGGCCACGGACGCGACCGAGGAAGCGACGGCGGTCGGCGAAGCGACGGCCGCCGGGGAGACGGCTTCCTCCGTCGTCCTGCGCGAGATGCGCTGGTGGGACATCGAGCCGGTGCTCGCCCTCGAACACGAGCTCTTCCCCGAGGACGCGTGGTCCCCGGCCATGTTCTGGTCGGAACTGGCCCACGCGCGCGGTCCGCGGGCCACCCGCCACTATGTGGTGGCGACCGGGCCGGACGCGACCGGGCCGGACGGGGACGGCGGCCGGATCGTCGGCTACGCCGGACTCGCCGCCGCCGGCGGCCTCGGTGACGTACAGACCATCGCCGCGGCCCGCGACCAGTGGGGCATCGGCCTGGGCTCCCGGCTGCTCACCGATCTGCTCCAGCACGCCACCGCCTTCGAGTGCGAGGAGGTACTGCTGGAAGTGCGGGTCGACAATCTCCGGGCGCAGCGGCTGTACGAGCGGTTCGGCTTCGAGCCGATCGGCTTCCGGCGCGGTTACTACCAGCCGGGCAACGTCGACGCGCTCGTCATGCGCCTCCACATGAAGACCCATCAAGGAACTGAGATCCATGGCTGACGAACCCCTCGTCCTCGGTATCGAGACCTCCTGTGACGAGACGGGGGTCGGCATCGTCCGGGGGACGACGCTCCTCGCCGACGCCGTCGCGTCGAGCGTCGACGAGCACGCGCGCTTCGGCGGCGTGGTGCCGGAGGTCGCCTCCCGCGCGCATCTTGAGGCGATGGTGCCGACGATCGAGCGCGCGCTGAAGGAGGCGGGTGTCTCCGCCCGCGACCTGGACGGCATCGCGGTGACCGCGGGGCCGGGGCTGGCCGGTGCGCTGCTGGTGGGTGTCTCGGCGGCGAAGTCGTACGCGTACGCGCTCGGCAAGCCGCTGTACGGCGTGAACCATCTGGCCTCCCACATCTGTGTCGACCAGTTGGAGCACGGCCCGCTGCCCGAGCCGACGATGGCGCTGCTGGTGAGCGGCGGCCACTCCTCGCTGCTGCTGGCGCCGGACATCACCAGCGATGTACGGCCCCTGGGGGCGACGATCGACGACGCGGCGGGCGAGGCGTTCGACAAGATCGCGCGCGTGCTGCACCTCGGTTTCCCCGGCGGTCCCGTGATCGACCGGCTCGCCAAGGAGGGCGATCCGGCCGCGATCGCGTTTCCGCGCGGGCTGACCGGTCCGCGTGACGCGGCGTACGACTTCTCCTTCTCCGGTCTGAAGACATCGGTGGCCCGCTGGATCGAGGCGAAGCGGAACGCGGGCGAGGAGGTGCCGGTACGGGATGTGGCGGCGTCCTTCCAGGAGGCGGTGGTCGACGTACTGACCCGGAAGGCGGTCCGCGCCTGCCGGGACGAGGGCGTGGACCATCTCATGATCGGCGGCGGGGTCGCGGCCAACTCGCGGCTGCGGGCACTCGCGGCCGAGCGCTGCGAGCGGGCGGGTATCAGACTGCGGGTGCCGCGCCCCGGGCTCTGCACGGACAACGGCGCGATGGTGGCGGCGCTGGGCGCGGAGATGGTGGCGCGCGGCCGGCCGGCGTCGGACTGGGAGCTGTCGGCGGACTCGTCGCTGCCGGTGACGGACCCGCACGTACCGGGCGCGGGCCACGGTGGCAACGGTCACGGCGCCGGTGGTCACCACGGTGGCGGCCATCACCACGATCATCTGCATGAGCTGAGCAAGGACAACCTGTACACGTGAGGCACTCATGACCGTGGCGCTGATGTGGGAGGCGAAGGCGGCCTCCGGCCGGGGCGCGGAGCTGCTGGAATGGGCACGCGCGCAGGACCTCCCGTACGCCCCCCTGCGACGGGAACTCTTCCGCGCCCCCCAGGACCGCGTCCTGGTCATCACCTGGTGGGACGGTCCGTACGACGCCGACGTCCCCGAACTCCCGGATCCCCCCGCGGACTTGACCGCCCGCCCGGTACACCGCTGGCGCTTCGAGTCCGTGACGTAGCACCGGCATGGGCGGAGGACGAGGACGCGCCGGGGATGAGCCGGGAAGGCTTCTCGGAAGAAGATCCCGGCGTGTGTCGATCCAGGCGTCTTCCGTTCGACGTAAAGGTGAGAGGCGGGAACAAGCCCCCGCCGCCCACCGATACCGACGGTACCGAGACCGAGGAGTCACCATGCCGCGCTTTCTGTCCATCATCAGCACCGACGAGAAGAACGCGCCCGCGGGCGGGCCGAGCCCTGAGCTGATGCGGCGGATGGGTCAGCTGATCGAGGAGATGACCAAGGCGGGGGTGCTGCTCGACACCGCCGGGCTGACGCCGTCCGCGGGCGGTGTGCGCTTCCGCCAGACCGGAGGGAGGCTCGCGGTCACCGACGGTCCGTTCACCGAGGCCAAGGAGGTCATCGGTGGGTACGCGATCGTGCAGGCGAAGGACAAGGAACAGGCCATGGAGTGGACCCGGCGCTTCGTGGACATCCACGAGGAGGAGTACGACCTCACCGTCGAGCTCCGCGAGATCGCCGAGCCGTAGGCCCGGTCCGTGTCCGGCCGCATCGCCGCGTCTCACCGGGCGACGGCCATACCGAAGGGCACCGGGCCCAGGGTACGGACGAGGCCGCCGACCATCAGCACGAACGCCTCGGGTCCCCGGGCGGTCTCCACACCGCCGAGGTCGATGATCCACCCCGTCGGCCAGCCCAGTTCGGCGAGCAGCGCGCCGGCGGTCTTCTTGGCGCCGGCGTCGTTCCCGGACAGGAAGGCAGCGGGCGGAACGGCCAGTTCCGCCGGATCGGCCATGACCGATGAGTGCATCGTGTTGAGGGTCTTCACCACGTGTACGAGGGGCAGCGCGCGCTGAATCTCCTCGGCGAGGCTGCCGCCCGGATACAGGAGCGCCGACGCGAAGCCGTCGGAGTCGAACGCGGTGGCGTTGGCGACGTCGACCAGGACCTTGCCCGTCAGCTCCGCCGTGAGGCCGGTGAGCACCTTCACCGAGGCGTGGCCGGGTGTGGCGTTGACGACCACCTCGGCGGAGTCGGCCGCATTCGCCGGATCGGTGACACGTATCCCGGGGCGTACGCCGGGACGTGTCGCGGGGCGTATCCCGGGACGCATCCCGGGAGCCGCGCCGGGACGCGTCCCGAAGGCGTTCCAGTCGGTGGCGGTCCGCTGCGGGGCGCGGGAGCCCACGATGACCTCGTTGCCCGCGTCCCGCAGTTTGACCGCGAGGGCTCGGGCCACATTGCCGGAGCCGAGGATGGCGATCTTCGTCATGGTCTGTTCCGCTCCTTGTTCGCTCATGAGCGAAGTTAGGCGGCGCTACCGTTGAGCGGCAGTACGCACTTCAAGGTGGCCGGCGCACGCGAAGGGATGCCATGACGACTCGTACCGCCGCTCAACGACACGCGGAGGCCCGCGTCTCGCACCGAGCCCGGTTCGCCGACTGCCCGACCAACCGGCTGCTCGACCGCATCGGCGAGAAGTGGGTCGCTCTCATCCTCAAGGAACTGGCCGGCGGCCCGCGACGCTACGGCGAGCTGGCCCGTACGATCGCGGGGGCGAGCCAGAAGATGCTCACGCAGACCCTGCGCCGCCTGGAACGGGACGGCCTGCTCACCCGCACCGTCACCCCGGCCGTACCGGCACGCGTGGACTACGCGCTCACCCCACTGGGACAGAGCCTGATGCCCGTCATGCAAGCCATGACGCGATGGGCCGAGCAGAACATGAACCAGATAGACGCCGCGCGCGAGGAGTACGACGCGTACGACACTCAGCGGCGCTGAACTCCTCGTTTGGGTGTGCCGAGGGTGCGGTTGAAGGTGGGGGAGGGGTGGGGGACGGGTGAAGGTGGGGGTGTTGGGTGCGGGTCAGGGCCGAGGGGTAGTCGGGGTGGGCCGGGTGGTTTCGTGCCACGTGGGGCCGCCCCTCTGGGTTTGATTGTGGCGGGGGCGGGCCGGGCGTCAAGGGCGCTCCTTCGTCGCGTCGGCTGCGCCGATTCCGCTGCGCTCCACCCTTGACCCCCGTCCCGCCCCCGCTGGTACTGCTGGTGGGAGGGGCGGCCGGGGGGAGGGGTCCCCGGGGGGCTGAGTTGGGGGTGCTGGTTTCTTTCCCGGCCTGCGGCCCGGTGGGTGGTCTGCGCGGTAGTGGTGTGGGGCGGCCCGGCACCGGCTCAGCGACTGACCGTCCGTTGTCTGCTGGGGTTCAGTCCCATGTCTGGGATTCGTGATCAGGTGGCACCCCAAGCGCCAGCCGGACGGGCCCGCGCCCAGTCGGTCCTTTTCTGCGGTCGCGGACCTGTTGGGACGCTTCTCGCGTCACCAGGACGCAGGAGACCTCCGAAGGACGTCGCCGGACCCGTCGCCGTCCAGTTCTGCGGTAAATGGGCTCAACAAGCCCCATAGATGTCCCATATGAACCTATTTGGAAGGGGGTTGGGGAGTGCTGTGGGGCGGTCGTGTGTCCTCAGGTGCGTTAGGCGGGTCCCTGAGCGCAAAGAGGCCTTCAACTGGCCCATCAGCGCCCGTCACGGACACACCCACCCCACCAACCGCCCAGCCCAGGCATGGGACTGAACCCCAACAGGCAGCGGACGGTCTGTCGCTGAGCCGGTGTCGTCACCGCCCCATTCCACTGCCGCGTACTACCACCCACCGGGCCGCAGGCCGGGGAGGAAACCAGCACCCCCAACTCAGCCCCCCGGGGACCCCTTCCCCCGGGCCGCCCCTCCCACTGATCCGCACTTGCGATGGAGGGACGGGGGTCAAGGGTGGAGCGGAGCGGAATCGGCTTGCCGACGCGACGGAGGAGCGCCCTTGACGCCCGGCCCGGAGTCGCGAAACTCAAAGCCAGAGGGGCGGCCCCCGCGTGGCACGGGACCTACCGGTCCACCCCGACTACCCCTCGGTCCGTACCGGAAGACAGCCCCCCGGCACATCGCGAAGGCCGTCTTGCCGTCTTGCCGTGTGCCATGGCCGTCTACGGCCACAGCATCTGCTTCGTCCATCCATCGGCGCCGGTGGAGGCCCGGTAGACGAGGCGGGTGTGGCGCCGTTGCTTGTCGCCCTGCCAGAACTCGACCGACTCCGGGCGCAGCGAGTACAGCGTCCAGCTCGGGGACACGAGAGTGGGCTGGTTCTCGATCCGGGCGAGTGACTCCTTGACGGCGGTGTCGCGTTCGGCCAGGTCGCCCAGTGGCTGCGACTGGCGGCCGAGCAGGGCTTCCGCGCGGGCACCCGCTCCCCGGGCCAGGAAGTCCACGGCGGACCGTTCCGGGGTCGCGCGCTCCACCGGGCCGCGTACCCGTATCTGACGGGCGAGCGGTGCCCAGTAGAAGGTCAGGGCCGCGTAGGGACGCGCGGTGAGGTCACGGCCCTTGGCACTGCCGGAGTCCGAGGCGAACTGCCAGCCCGCCGGGCTCACGTCCTTGAGGATGAGGACGCGGGCGGTCGGGTCGCCGCTCGCGTCCGCCGTCGCCAGCGTCATGGCGTGCGGCTCGCGCACCCCCGCCCGTATCGCGTCGAGCAGCCACTCGGTGAAGAGTTCGACCGGACTCTCCGGTGCCTCCGAGGGATCGAATCCGGGCAGCTCACCCGTGAAGACCTCGATGTCCCGCAGCATTTGTCGCACGTCGACACCACCGGTCACTGTTCCACTCCTTCAGCCGTGATCGCCCTGGGTGGAACCCATCGCCACGGCAGTGGCAACCATACGTACCGGAGCTGGCTCCGCGCCACGGTCGGCAGGTCCGTCGCCCTCGCCTCGATGGGCAGGGCGCTGTCGCGGCTCGGTGCGCCCAGGGGGTGTCTCTCGGGTCGCTGGACGTCTGTGGTCGCCCGCGCCGAAAGGCACCCCCTGGCCCCCGTATCCCCCCTCAAGTTCCGTTCGGGTTCGCCCGGAACCTGTGTGAACAGCTTGCTGGCGGGGGCGCGGGGGCGGCAAATCATTTCGGCCTCGGCCGAAGTGCCTGTCGTGAAGCGGACTTGTCGTGGTGCGGGTGGGACTGAAGAGTTGGACGCCCTGGTCATTGTGGGACCGGGGGTACAGGGAGGCCTCGCGTGCTGCGGATTCACTTCACGTCCGAAGATCTCGTCAGAACACGGATCTCGACCACGTGGGGGCCTCTGGGCGAGACCTTCTTCGGTCTGATGACCTTGCAGCAGCCCAACGCCGGCGCGATGTTCGGGGGATGGCGCCGGCGGGCGGAACACGAATCCGTCGCCCCCGCCCACCCCGCCTCGGAGCTCTTCCGCGAAGCGGCTCTCGATCTGTTCACCGTCACCGGGCAGGCGGAGTCGGTGGACGCCGGACTGGAAGCGCTGCGCGCGGCCAGTCCCGATCACGTTCAGGCCGAGCTGGTCAGCGCCGTCGAGAGCCGTGCCCACTACTGGGACCGTACGACCCCCTGGGCCGGTACGGCCTGGGGCGATCCCGCGCATGACCGCGACGACCGGCGGGAGCTGGTCGACTTCCTCGCGGATTTCCACCGCGTCGCCGTGGCCCCCTACTGGCCACGGATCGAGGCGCGTCTGCGGGCCGAGCACACCGGCCATGCCCGTACCTTCGCCGAACACGGCGTGGAGGCGATGCTCGCGGGACTGCCGCCCGGCTTCCGCTGGCGTTCCCCCGTACTGGAGATCGGTCGCGGACCGGTGGTCGGGGACGTCAAGCTGGACGGCCGTGGGCTGCTGCTGGTGCCTTCCGCGTTCTGCCGGACCAGAGCCATGACGTACAACAGCCTGGTCGACGACCAGAGCCCCGTGATCCTGTTCATGCCCGTGGTACGTACGGTCTCCGACGCCGCCGCGCTGCTGACCGTACCGGGGAGCGGGACCCTGAAGAGGCTCGTGGCCCTCCTCGGGCGCACCCGTGCCCACGCCCTCGACGCCATCAGCCACGGTCCGTGCACCACCGGGAAGCTCGCCGAGCGGCTCGCCGCCTCTCCGGCGACTGCCAGTGAGCACGCGACGGTCCTGCGCGAGGCCGGGCTCATCGCCACCACCCGTCACGGCAGCGCCGTCCTCCACGCACTGACGCCGCTCGGCGAAGCACTGCTGAACGGTGAGAGCGCAACCTCAGGGCGCGGTGTTTGAGCACGCCGTCTGAGCACGCCGTCTGAGCTGTGAGCTGTGAGCTGTGAGCTTTGCGCTTTGAGCTGTGAGCTTGGGGACTCGGGACTCGGGACACGAGCCCTTCACCCCTTCATCGGTCGCTATCGGTCGCTCTTTCCCGTCGGCGGTCCGCCGGGGTTCCTCAGCAGGCGTTCCATGTGGTCGAAGCGTTCGCGCAGTGCGCGCAGGTCTTCCGAGACCTCCGCCTTGCCCTCGTGTTCGGCGTGCTCCAGGGTCTGGGCGAGGTGGCGCATGCGGTGGACGGCGCTGCTGACGAACCAGGTGGCCAGGGACGCGGTGACGATGCTGAAGACGGAGATTCCGACGAGCATCACCACACAGGCGATGACCCGCCCCCACGGGGTGACCGGATACATGTCCCCGTAACCGACGGTGGTGGCGGTCTCGACGGACCACCACAGGGCGCGGGGGAAGGACGTGATCGTCGCGCGGGAGGCCGATGCCTCGACCGGGACGATGATCCATGAGCCGACCAGCAGGACGAGCACCAGCAGCAGGGTGGCCCAGACGGCGGCCTTCACATGGAGCCGCTGCCAGGGTTCACCTCTCAGCAGCCGTTTCAGCAGGTATGTGAAGGAGATCGGCGGCATGGTCCCGAAGCTACTGGCGGCCGGCGGGTGCGCCCTCCCCGACACTCGCAGGGCCCGGCCCGGACGCTCCGCGCACGCGCACCCCGCCGCGTCGTCCAAGCCCCGCCCCGTTACTCTCGGCCGGGTGATCAGCAAGGTCAGCGTGGCCGACCGTACGCGCGTGCCCCCGCCCCCGCCGCCCCCGCATCTGCGTTCCTGGCCCGACCGTGAGGCCCTGCTCGCCGACCGCGCCGACGCCATGGCCGCGCTCACCGGACGGCGGCTCGGGATGGGGCGGCTGGTGCTGCTCTGGCTGACCGGGGCGGTCGCCGCGCTTGGCTGGGCCTCCGTGGGGCTGGCGGTCCAGAACTTCGAGCAGGGCGGGCTCGGCGCGATGACCGGGCTGCTGGCGCTCGCCCTCGGGTCGGTCCTGCTGATACCCGCCGGGGTCGCGCTCGGGTTCTGGCTGGATCGCGGCCGTACGGTACGGGAGCGGCTGGAGGCCTGGGCCGAACTCGATCGGGACCCCGCCTCGGACATACGGGTACGGGCGCACCGACGGAGCGTGACGTGGCTGCTGCCGTCCGTGGTCCTCTGTGCGGTGGGGGTGTGGGCGACGGGCGTCGCCTGGGCCGGAATGGCGCCGGGACCCGGGTCCCGCACCGTGGGTGAGACGGTCTACGCGCTGGGTCTCTCGGTCACGGTCCTGGTGACGGGGATTCTGGGCGCTGTCCAGTCGTACGGGCATCAGGCCTGGTCAGGGCGATTGACGAGCCCGCTACCGGTACGCAGAGGCGGGGGCGTCCATCGCTGAGACCGTTCTTGCGGTGTCCGTCCTATGCTGAAGAGAGAACGTGCTGAAGAGAGAACGCGTGCGCCATTCAGGGTGAAGGGGCGGCGGATGGAATGGCTCTGGTGGATTTTCGTCTTCTTCATCGTCGGCGGCTTCGGATGGATCGCCGACACAGGCCGTACCGCGCTCAGGACCCGGCACGAGCGCAGACTTGAGCTCTACGAGCTGGAGGAGAAGGAACGGCTGGCCCTGGAGCAGGCCCACAAGCCCCCGGAGCCCGTCTGCGGCTGTACGCACCATCTCGCCAAGCATGACAAGCGGGGCAAGTGCCACGAGGACGTCGAGGTGGCGACGGAGTGGGACGAGAACAGGAAGCCCCTGCGGTACGAGCGCAGGCAGTGCAACTGCCAGCAGTACGTCGGCCCGCAGCCGCTCTCGCAGATCTACGCGGATGAACTGACCGACCTCCAGTAGCTCTAGGCCTCCAGTAGCTTTACGGTCGCCACGCGTCCACCGGATGCCCGAGCAGCATGGTCGGGGCGCCCGCGACCCGGGTCAGGAAGACCGTCGCCGCGTGCGGGCCTTTGAGTTTCAGACGCCGGCGCAGTTCCTCCGGCTCCACCGCCGAGCCGCGCTTCTTCACCGTCAGGACGCCGACTTCGCGTTCGCGCAGCAGGGCCTTGAGTTTCTTGAGGCCGAAGGGGAGTTCATCGGTGATCTCGTAGGCGGTGGCGTACGGGGTGGGGCGCGCTTCGTCGGCCGTGATGTACGCGATCGTCTCGTCGAGCAGTCCGCCGTCCAGCTCCTCGGCCACCTCGGCGACCAGATGGGCGCGGATGACGGCGCCGTCGGGCTCGTACAGGAAACGGCCGGTCCCGCGGACGGGCGGGTCGGGCAGCCCGCGGCCGGTGAGGGTCACCGCGGTGGGCGGGCCGGGGGAACGGCCGGGGGGACGGCCGGGCGTGAGCAGGGTGGCGCGGCGGCTGCCGGGGGTGACGGAACCGGGCGTTCCGCCGTGCCAGAGCACCGCCTCCTTGACATCACCGCCGTCCGAGATCCACTCGGCCTCGAAGTCGTCGGGGATGAGCTCGTGCGGAATGCCGGGCGCGATCTTGACCGCGCCCGTGCCGGCGCCGCGTACCGCGTCGACGGCCCACGACAGGGGCGGTGAGTACGCCTCCGGGTCGAAGATCCTGCCCCGGCCGCCGCGCCGTGCGGGGTCGATGAACAGCGTCCGCGCCCCCGTCAGGTCGTACTCCAGGACATCCGCCCGTGTCACCGTCATCGGCGGGGCGGCCGGGGCCAGCGTGCGCACATTCTCGGCGGCGATCTCGCAGGTCAGCGGGTCGAGATCGACGGCGGTCACGGTGAAGCCCGCGCGCGCCAGCTCGATCGCGTCACCGCCGACGCCGCAGCACAGGTCCGTGATCCGGAGTCCGGGCGCGAGCGCGCGGAACCGCCCGGCGCGGTACGCGGCGACGGTGCCGCGCGTGGCCTGCTCGATCCCGTTCGGCGTGAAGTACATGCGGTACGCGTCCGCGGCGCCGAACTTCGCCACCCCGCGCTGACGCAGCCGCGCCTGGGCCAGCGCCGCCGAGACCAGCTCCGCCGGGTGCTCGCGGCGCAGCCGGGTGGCGAGGGCGAGTTCCGCGGCCGGGTCGTGGTCGCGCAGCTCGGCGAGGAGCGCCTGGCCGTCGGCGGAGAGCAGCGGCCCGAGAAGGGGGAGCGGGGGCGGGGCGGGGGCGGGTGAGGGAGCGGGACGGGAAGGCGCGCGGTCGGTCACCTGATCCATTGTGAGCCAGCCGGGGGATGGTGCGCGCCGGGGCGGCGGTGTCGGCCGGGCGCGGGGGCCGCGCGCTGACAGGATGCGACACCATGCAACTAGTACGACAAAAAGAAGAAATGATGGCAAAGGCGATGACTACGGCGAAGGGGGACGGGAGCGGCAGGGGCGGGAGTGACGGGGGCGGGGGCGGCGCCGACGGGAGCGTCAGGAGGAGCGGGCGCGGACGGCGCGGACGCGCGGTGGCGGCGGCGCTGCTCGTCGGCGTGATCGGTTCGGGATGCGCCGGCGGCGCCGGTGAGGTGCCGAAACCCGCGGCCGGGTACCCGGGCGGGCCGGGTCTGCCGGGCGGGCCGGGGCACGGTGCCCCGGGGGAGGCCCAGAAGGAGGCCCCGGCCGGGATGATCGCCGGTTACGCCGACAACCTCCGCCGCAACCAGGCGGCCCGTGCGATCGCGGCCAAGAAGTGGGGGCTCAGTGCCACCCCGCTGCCCGCGCCCCGGCCGCCGGCCGTGAAGCCGGCCATCACCACCCGCGAGGGCTTCGAGGTCCAGGACAGCGAGGATCTGCCGCCGATCTTCACCACCGTCCCGACCAAGGACAAGGTCGTCTTCCTGACCATCGACGACGGTGTGGAGAAGGACCCCGAGCTGCTGCGGATGATGAGCGAGCTGAAGATCCCGTACACCGCGTTCCTCAGCGACTACGTCATCAACAGCGACTACGACTACTTCAGGAAGATGCGGGACAACGGGGTGACGCTGAACAATCACACCCTCAACCACCCCTATATGCCCGGGTTGTCCTACGACGAGCAGAGGCGGGAGATCTGCGGCCAGCAGGACAAGCTCCAGCAGCGCTACGGACACCGGCCCACGCTCTTCCGGCCGCCGTTCGGCAACTACAACCGCGACACGCTGGTCGCCGCCAAGGAGTGCGGTGTGAAGGCCGCGCCCCTCTGGGCGTCGGAGGCGTTTCCCGACCATATGGAGTGGCGTGAGTGGGACAAGGACATGCACCCCGGGGACATCATCCTCACCCACTTCCGCGGTCCCGAGGAGTGGGCGGGCTCCATGCCCGACATGATCCGCCAGGTGATGAAGGTGATCACGGACAAGGGTTACGCCGTGGGCAAGCTGGAGGACTACGTATGACACCGGGGGAGTACCTATGAGGCTCGGGGAGGACGCGTGCGGACCGGTCGCCCCGGTCGCCCCGGCCCCGGCCGCCCCGTCGGGCGGGGCGCGTACGCGCGGGGCCGCGGGGGGCCGTATGAGAGCCGAGTACCGGCTGCTGGCCGGTGCGCTGGCGGCCGGCGCGCTCATCACCGCCACCGCCGGCTGCGCGCAGTCGTCCGATCCGGTGGACCCGATCGAACGGCTCGGCCGCAAGGCGGCGCAGAAGGTCGGCCCGCACGCCCCGCCCGCGGCGTCGGGGGTGGACGGCGGGCCCGGCGCCGTACGGCTCGCTCCGCAGCCCCGGGAGATGTGCCCGGGGGAGGAGCGGCCCGCCCGGGACCTGGAGCCGGGCGGCGGTCCCGGCGGCGGTCCGGGCGGCGGCCTCGGCGTGAACGCGCGAGCCCAGCTGTGAGTCCGGGCCTGGCGGTGAGCACCGGACTCTGACCTGGCTGTGAGCGCCGGACTCTGACCTGGCTGTGAGCGCCGGACCCCGCGCGAGCTCTGGGGTCCGGCCGCCTGCGCTGGGGTTCCGGCCTGGGGTCCGGCCGCGTGCGCCGGCGCTCGGGCGTGCGCGGCGGGCCCCCGGCGGATGCCCGTCCGGCCGCGCGCGCCGTCCACAGGCGTGTGCGCTGTTCGTACAGTCGTACGGAATTCAGAGCCCGGCACGCCCGTTTCCGTATCGAGACGGAACCGCCACGCCGGGCCGTATTGGCACTCCGCTTGACCGAGTGCTAATCGCGGTCATAGTCTCGGGTCTGGCACTCCCCACTGGAGAGTGCCAAAGCGCGACTGGCAGGTCCGGCACCCGCGACGACGGATCGACCTGGTCGCCACCCTCAGACAGTTAACCCCGTGAGATCTCCGAAGGGGGAGGTCGGATCGTGACGACCGCCAGCACCAAGGTTGCCATCAAGCCGCTCGAGGACCGCATTGTGGTCCAGCCGCTCGACGCCGAGCAGACCACGGCCTCTGGCCTGGTTATCCCGGACACCGCCAAGGAGAAGCCCCAGGAGGGCGTCGTCCTGGCTGTCGGTCCGGGCCGTTTCGAGAACGGCGAGCGGCTCCCGCTCGACGTTTCCGTCGGCGACGTCGTTCTGTACAGCAAGTACGGCGGCACCGAGGTGAAGTACAGCGGCGAGGAGTACCTCGTCCTCTCGGCTCGCGACGTGCTCGCGATCATCGAGAAGTAATCACCCACGTTCGAGTTTGCTTGTGAACCGCGCCCCTGGCCGCCCTGCGATTGCCGGGCGGACAGG
>NZ_JBSGVS010000041.1:0-89098 GCF_053608565.1 Streptomyces sp. NPDC055025 | reverse complement strand
GGCCGGATCCCCGGCCGGCGGACACCGTGTCACAGGTGTGGTCAGAGGCCGTAGCGCTCGCGCGCCTCGACCACCCGCTCGGGCTTGACCTCGCCCCTGCGGGCCAGCTGCGCCAGCGCGGCGACCACGATCGACCGGGCGTCGACACCGAAGTGGCGTCGGGCCGCGTCGCGGGTGTCGGAGAGACCGAAGCCGTCCGTGCCGAGCGAGGTCCAGTCCTGCTCCACCCACTGGCTGATCTGGTCGGGCACCTGGCGCATCCAGTCACTGACCGCCAGCACGGGACCCGGCGCGCCCGAGAGCGCGCGCGTCACATACGGCACCCGCTCCTCGCCGCGCAGCAGCGCCTCGTCCGCCTCCATCGCGTCCCTGCGCAGCTCGCCCCAGGACGTGGCGGACCAGACATCGGCGCCGACCCCCCAGTCCGCGGCGAGCAACTCCTGCGCCTCCAGGGCCCAGTGGATCGCCGTACCCGACGCCAGGAGCTGGGTGCGGGGCGCGTCGGCCGCCGCGGGAGCGCCCTCCCTGAAGCGGTACAGCCCCTTGACGATGCCCTCCTCGACGCCCTGCGGCATCGCGGGCTGCGGCATCGGCTCGTTGTAGACCGTCAGGTAGTAGAAGACGTTCTCGGCGTCCGGGCCGTACATCCGCCGCAGACCGTCCTTGACGATCACGGCCAGCTCGTAGGCGAACGCCGGGTCGTAGTTGAGGGAGGCCGGGTTGGTGGACGCGATCAGATGCGAGTGCCCGTCCGCGTGCTGGAGCCCCTCGCCCGTCAGGGTCGTACGGCCCGCCGTGGCGCCGACGATGAAGCCCTTGCCGAGCTGGTCGGCGAGCTGCCACATCTGGTCGCCCGTACGCTGCCAGCCGAACATCGAGTAGAAGATGTAGAACGGGACCATCGGCTCGCCGTGCGTCGCGTACGACGTCGCGGCGGCGATGAAGTCGGCCATCGAACCGGCCTCGGTGATCCCCTCGTTGAGGATCTGGCCGTCCTTGGCCTCCTTGTAGTACATGATCTGGTCACGGTCGACCGGATCGTACGTCTGCCCCAGCGGCGAGTAGATGCCGGCCGACGGGAACAGCGCCTCCATACCGAAGGTACGGGCCTCGTCGGGGACGATGGGGACCCAGCGCCTGCCGGTCTCCTTGTCCCGCATCAGGTCCTTCATCAGCCGGACGAACGCCATGGTGGTCGCCACCGACTGCTTGCCCGAACCCTTGTAGACCGTCTCGAACGCCTTGTCGGACGGCGCGGGCAGTACGACGGGGTGCACCCGCCGGGCCGGTGCGGGACCGCCCAGCTCCGCGCGGCGCTCCTGGAGGTAGCGCACCTCGGGGGAGTCCGCGCCGGGGTGGCCGTACGGCATCAGGCTCTCGTTCAGCCTCGCGTCCGGGATCGGCAGATCCAGCAGCTCGCGCATGGCGCGGAACTGCTCGCCCGAGAGCTTCTTCATCTGGTGGTTGGCGTTGCGCGACTCGAAGCCCGAGCCGAGCGTGTAGCCCTTCACCGTCTGCGCCAGGATCACCGTCGGAGCGCCCTTGTGGGCCACGGCCGCGCGGTAGGCGGCGTACACCTTGCGGGCCTCGTGGCCGCCGCGCGAGGTGAAGAAGCACTCGGCGATCTTGGCGTCGGGCAGCAGCCGCGCCAGCTCGATCAGGGCCGGGTCGACACCGAAGAAGTGCTCACGGATATAGGCGACATCGCGGGTCGCGTACGTCTGGAACTGCGCGTCCGGCACCTGGCGCAGCCGGCGTACCAGCGCGCCCGTGGTGTCCAGCGCGAACAGCTCGTCCCAGGCGGTGCCCCACAGGGACTTGATCACATTCCAGCCGGCGCCGCGGAACTGGGCCTCCAGCTCCTGCACGATCTTGAAGTTGGCGCGGACCGGACCGTCGAGACGCTGGAGATTGCAGTTGATGACGAAGGTCAGATTGTCGAGCTGCTCACGGGAGGCGAGGGCGAGTGCCGCCGTCGACTCGGGCTCGTCCATCTCACCGTCACCGAGGAAGGCCCAGACGTGCGAGGCGGAGGTGTCCTTGATCCCGCGGTTGGTCAGATAGCGGTTGAAGCGCGCCTGGTAGATGGCCGAGAGCGGGCCGAGGCCCATGGAGACGGTGGGGAACTCCCAGAGCCAGGGCAGCCGCCGCGGATGCGGGTACGAGGGCAGACCCCGGCCGCCCGCCTCCTGGCGGAAGTTGTCCAGATCGGCCTCGGTCAGCCGGCCGTCGAGAAAGGCGCGGGCGTAGATACCGGGGGAGGCGTGGCCCTGGATGTAGAGCTGGTCGCCCGAGCCGTCGCCCTCCTTGCCGCGGAAGAAGTGGTTGAAACCCGTCTCGTAGAGCCAGGCCGCCGAGGCGAAGGTCGCGATATGGCCGCCGACCCCGAACCGGGCGCCGCGGGTGACCATCGCCGCCGCGTTCCAGCGGTTCCAGGCGGTGATCCGGGCCTCCATCGCCTCGTCGCCGTCATAGGCGGGCTCGGCGGCGGTGGGGATGGTGTTCACATAGTCGGTCTCCAGCAGCGCGGGCACCGGGACCCCGGCCGTTCCGGCGTGCTGGAGGGTGCGCCGCATCAGATAGGCGGCACGGTGCGGGCCGGCGTGCTCGGTCACGGCGTCGAGCGAGGCCGCCCACTCGGCGGTCTCCTCGGCGTCACGGTCCGGGAGCTGGTCCAGCTCGCTCGGAAGTTTGCCTACGGGGTCGGTCATGGTCGCCGCCTTCCGGACAGGAGGGGGGTGGAGAAGTGCCTTGTCTGGCAGGACAGGGCGAGGGGCTGGGTGCAGCCCGCCCTTGACTGTAAGTCGCTGATCGATGATCGATCAAAGGGTTGAAAGGCAAAACTTCTCGACAGGAAGAAATTGGCATTCCGTGCCGTATGAGGGGGCACCGAGTGACGGGGGGCAAGTCATGACAGAAGGGGCGAATCAGGCGCGCGGCGCGCATCCGAGCACATGGTCCTTCACCAGGGTGCCGATCCGCGGATCACGTCTGCGGAACGCCTCGACGAGTTCCTCGTGCTCCTCGGCGTACGACTGCTGCACGGTCCCCAGCCAGCGGATCGACAGGGCCGTGAACACCTCGATGCCGAGCCCCTCCCAGGTGTGCAGCAGCACGCTGTTCCCGGCCGCCCGTACCAGCTCCCGGTGGAAGGCCACCGTGTGCCGTACCTGCCCCGTACCGTCCGCCGCGCGGTCCGCCTCGTACAGCGCCGCCACATGCGGCTCCAGCGCGGAGCAGTCCACGGCGAGCCGTCCGGCGGCCAGCTCCGCGGCGATCTGCTCCAGCCCCGCCCGGACCGGATAGCTCTCCTCAAGATCGGCCGCGGTCAGATTCCTTACCCGTACGCCCTTGTTGGGGGCCGATTCGATCAGTCGCAGACTCTCCAGCTCACGCAGCGCCTCACGCACCGGGGTCTGGCTGACCTGGAGCTCCGTCGCGATCCGCCGCTCCACGATCCGCTCGCCCGGCTTCCAGCGACCGCTGACGATTCCGTCCACGATGTGCTCTCGGATCTGTTCCCGCAGCGAGTGGATGACGGGCTGAGCCATGAAGCGCTCCTCGGTGGCAGCGGTCGATGTGTAGACAATACGGCGGCATGGCTCCGACGACGGCGGCACGGTTCCCGTGACGGCCGGACGGCCCCCGCGGCGGCGGACGGTACGGCCCCGGCGGCCCGTACGACGACGCCCCCGCCCGGAGGGAATCCGGGCGGGGGCGCTGTCGTGCCGTACGGGGTGTCCGCGGGTCTCACAGACCCAGCTCGACCTCGAACTCACCGGCCTCCAGGATCGCCTTGACCGCCGTCAGATAGCGGGCGGCGTCGGCGCCGTCCACCAGCCGGTGGTCGTAGGAGAGGGCGACATACGTCATGTCGCGCACCGCGATCGTCTCGCCGAGGTCCGGGTGGTCGATGACCACGGGACGGCGGACGGTGGCACCGATGCCCAGGATGGCGACCTGGTTCGGCGGCACGATGATCGTGTCGAACAGCGCACCGCGCGAACCGGTGTTGCTGATGGTGAAGGTCCCGCCGGCCAGATCGTCCGGGGTGATCTTGCTCGCCCGGACCGCCGTCGCCAGCTCCGCGGTCTTCTTGGAGATACCGGCGATGTTCAGATCGCCCGCGCCCTTGATGACCGGGGTCATCAGACCCTTCTCGGAGTCCACCGCGATCCCGATGTTCTCCGAGTCGAAGTACGTGATCGTGCCCTCGTCCTCGTTGATCCGGGCGTTGATGACCGGGTGGGCCTTCAGCGCCTGGGCCGCCGCCTTGACGAAGAACGGCATCGGGGAGAGCTTGACGCCCTCGCGGGCGGCGAACGAGTCCTTCGCCTGGGCCCGCAGCCGCATCAGCTTGGTGATGTCCACCTCGACCACGGAGGTGAGCTGGGCCTGCGTGTGCAGCGCCTTCATCATGTTGTCGCCGATGACCTTGCGCATCCGGGTCATCTTGACGGTCTGACCGCGCAGCGGGGACGCCTCCAGCTTCGGCGCCCTGGACGCGGGCGCGGGAGCGGCGGCCGGGGCGGCCTTGGCCTCGGCGGCGGCGCGCGCGGCTGCCTTGGCGGCCTCCGCGGCGGCGACGACATCCTGCTTGCGGATACGGCCGCCGACGCCGGTGCCCTTGACCGAAGCCAGGTCGACACTGTTCTCCGCGGCGAGCTTGCGGACCAGCGGCGTGACATACGCGCCGTCGTCCTCGGCGGCCGCGGGGCTCACGGAGGGCGCCGCCGGAGCGACGGGGGCGGGCTCCACGGGCGCGGGGGCCGCCGGAGCCGGAGGTGCTGCGACCGGCGCGGCCTGGGCCGGCGCGGCCTGGGCCGGCACGGACGCCGGGGCGGGAGCCGGGGCCGGGGCCGCCGGTGCGGCGGGAGCGACCGGCGCGGGGGCCGGAGCCGGGGCCGCCGGTGCGGGAGCCGGAGCCGGTGCGGGAGCGGCAGGCGCGGGCGCCGGAGCGGCGGGGGCCGCGGGCGCGGCCGGAGCGGCACCCGGAGCACCGATCACGGCGAGCTTGGCACCGACCTCGGCGGTCTCGTCCTCAGCGACCACGATCTCCAGCAGCACACCGGAGGCCGGGGCGGGAATCTCGGTGTCGACCTTGTCGGTGGAGACCTCCAGCAGCGGCTCGTCGGCCTCGACCGACTCACCGACCTCCTTCAGCCAGCGGGTGACGGTGCCCTCGGTGACGCTCTCACCGAGCGCGGGCAGCACGACATCGGTGCCGGACGCGCCACCGGCCGGGGCGGCGGCGGGCGCGGGAGCGGGCTCGGCGGCCGGGGCCGGAGCCGGGGCCGCGGGAGCCTCGGCCACCGGGGCGGGGGCCGGGGCAGGGGTGGGCTGGGCGACCGGCTCGGCAGCGGGGGCCGGGGCGGCGGCCGGGGCGCCCGTACCGTCGTCGATGATGGCCAGCTCGGCGCCGACCTCCACGGTCTCGTCCTCGGCGACCTTGATGGACGCCAGTACACCGCCGGCCGGGGCCGGGATCTCGGTGTCCACCTTGTCGGTGGACACCTCCAGCAGCGGCTCGTCGGCCTCGACGCGCTCGCCCTCGGCCTTCAGCCAGCGGGTGACAGTGCCCTCGGTGACGCTCTCGCCGAGCGCCGGCAGGGTTACGGAAACCGCCATGGTTTCAGTTGCTCCTAACGAATGTGCGGTAGTGGTCGTCGCGCCCGGACTGGGTCAGTCGTGGGAGTGGAGGGGCTTGCCGGCCAGGGCGAGATGAGCCTCGCCGAGCGCCTCGTTCTGGGTCGGGTGCGCGTGGATGAGCTGCGCGACCTCGGCAGGCAGAGCCTCCCAGTTGTAGATGAGCTGAGCTTCGCCGACCTGCTCTCCCATACGGTCACCGACCATGTGGACGCCGACCACGGAGCCGTCCTTGACCTGGACGAGCTTGATCTCGCCCGCGGTCTTGAGGATCTTGCTCTTACCGTTGCCCGCGAGGTTGTACTTGAGAGCGACGACCTTGTCCGCGCCGTAGATCTCCTTGGCCCTGGCCTCGGTGATACCGACGGAGGCGACCTCGGGGTGGCAGTACGTCACCCGGGGCACACCGTCGTAGTCGATCGGCACGGTCTTGAGACCGGCCAGCCGCTCGGCCACCAGGATGCCCTCGGCGAAGCCGACATGGGCGAGCTGGAGCGTCGGGACCAGGTCACCGACGGCCGAGATCGTCTCGACGTTCGTCCGCATGTACTCGTCGACGACGACATAGCCGCGGTCCGTCGCGACGCCCTGCTCCTCGTAGCCGAGGCCCTGCGAGACCGGACCGCGGCCGATCGCGACGAGCAGCACCTCCGCGTCGAAGGTCTTGCCGTCGGCCAGCGTGACGCGGACGCCGTCCTGCGTGTACTCGGCCTTCTCGAAGAACGTGCCGAGGTTGAACTTGATACCGCGCTTGCGGAACGCGCGCTCCAGAAGCTTCGAGCTGTTCTCGTCCTCGACCGGGACGAGATGCTTCAGACCCTCGACGACGGTCACGTCGGTGCCGAAGGACTTCCACGCCGAGGCGAACTCCACGCCGATCACGCCGCCGCCGAGGATGATCGCGGACTGCGGGACGCGGTTCAGCTTCAGCGCGTGGTCGGAGGAGATGATCCGCTCGCCGTCGATCACCAGGCCCGGCAGCGACTTCGGCACGGAGCCGGTCGCGAGGAGCACATGGCGGCCCTGGACCCGGCGGCCGTTCACATCGACGGAGGTGGGGGAGGAGAGCCTGCCCTCGCCCTCGACATAGGTCACCTTGCGGGAGGCGACCAGACCCTGAAGGCCCTTGTAGAGGCCCGAGACGACCTCGTCCTTGTACTTGTGCACACCCGCGATGTCGATGCCCTCGAAGGTGGTCTTGACACCGAACTGGTCGGCCTCGCGTGCCTGGTCGGCGATCTCGCCGGCGTGCAGCAGGGCCTTGGTGGGGATGCAGCCGTTGTGCAGGCAGGTACCACCGAGCTTGTT
This sequence comes from Streptomyces sp. NPDC055025, assembly GCF_053608565.1. Classification (NCBI taxonomy): domain Bacteria; kingdom Bacillati; phylum Actinomycetota; class Actinomycetes; order Kitasatosporales; family Streptomycetaceae; genus Streptomyces; species Streptomyces sp. NPDC055025. The sequence goes on along the minus strand of NZ_JBSGVS010000041.1, from coordinate 82,144 downwards.
CTTCTCGATCAGGGCCACGTCCAGGCCGAGCTGCGCTCCGCGCAGCGCCGCGGCGTAACCGCCGCTCCCGCCGCCGAGGATCACTAGGTCGAAAACGGTGCTGGCGTCGTTCGCCACGTCACGTCCTCCATGCATGTGCGCCGGGCGCGGTCTCCATGACCGGGCGGCGGCTGGTGTTCGGCCGCTTTTCTTCGGCCCTGTGGTGGGGGCCCTGTCCTGCCGAGAACCCATCTTCGCACTTGTTCGGGCACGGCGGGACGCGGGGCCGGGCTGTGAGATGGGTAACGAGGATCACTACGCGGTTACCGCCGCGTACGGCTGTCCGGCCCCGAGTGCGGAACACCCGGGACCGGACCCCTTGTTCCAGCCGCCATTCCAGCCGTCACAGGACCCCCGGCCCCCGCACGGCCGCCGGCGAGTGAGCCGAAGGCGCGCGTCGGCACCGGCACATAGCGCCCCGGAGGCGAATCGAGCCCTGTGTCAGAAAGATTCAGCCAGTTTTACGAGGGTGCGGATCGCCGAGCCCGTGCCGCCCTTGGGGGTGTAGCCGTACGGGGCGCCCTCGTGGAAGGCCGGGCCCGCGATGTCCAGGTGGGCCCAGGTGATGCCCTCGCCGACGAACTCCTTCAGGAAGAGTCCGGCGACCAGTCCGCCGCCCATGCGCTCTCCCATATTCGCGATGTCGGCGGTCGGGGACTCCATGCCCTTGCGCAGATCGGCGGGGAGCGGCATCGGCCAGGACGCCTCACCGGCCTGTTCGGCCAGCTCGTGGATGGTGGTGCGGAACGCGTCGTCGTTCGCCATGATGCCGAATGTACGGGTGCCCAGCGCCAGCACCATCGCGCCGGTCAGGGTCGCCACGTCGACGATCGCGTCCGGCTTCTCCTCGGAGGCCCTGGTCAGCGCGTCGGCCAGGACGAGCCTGCCCTCGGCGTCGGTGTTGAGCACCTCGACGGTCTTGCCGCTGTACATGCGCAGGACATCACCGGGGCGGGTGGCCGAGCCGGACGGCATGTTCTCCGCGAGCGCGAGCCAGCCGGTGACATTGACGGGGAGACCGAGCCGGGCGGCGGCGATGACGGTGGCGAACACCGCGGCGGCGCCGCTCATGTCGCACTTCATGGTCTCGTTGTGGCCGGCCGGCTTCAGCGAGATGCCGCCCGAGTCGTAGGTGATGCCCTTGCCGACGAGGGCGAGGGTCTTCTCCGCCTTGGGGTGCGTGTACGCGAGCCGCACCAGCCGGGGCGGGTTGGCCGAGCCCTGGCCGACGCCGAGGATGCCGCCGTAGCCGCCCTTGGCGAGCGCCTTCTCGTCGAGGACCTGGACCTTGATGCCGTTCTCCTTGCCCGCGGTGGTGGCCACGGCTGCGAAGGCCTCGGGGGTCAGATCGTTCGGCGGGGTGTTGACCAGGTCACGGGCGCGGTTGACCTCTTCGGTCAGGGCGATCGCGCGGTCCGCGGCGGCCTTGTGGGCCTTGTCGCGCGGCTTGGCGCCGACGAGCGTGACCTCGGCGAGCGGCAGCTTCGGGCCGTTGTCGCCCTTCTTGCCGTTCTTCTCGCCGCCCTGGTACGCGATGAAGGCGTACGCGCCCAGCAGCGCGCCCTCGGCGACGGCCTCCACATCGGCGCCCGTCTCGACGGGCAGCGCGAACACGGCCTTCTTCCGGCCCGAGAGGGCGCGGGCGGCGGCGCCGGCGGCGCGGCGCAGCGGCTCGGAGCCGTGGGACCCGTTCTTGGCCGGGGCGGGGCCGAGCCCGACCGCGAGGACGACCGGGGCCTTCAGCCCGGACGGCGACGGCAGTTTGGTCACCTCGCCCTCGGCGCCCGAGGCGCCCAGGGCCTCCAGAACGCTGCCGAGCTTTCCGTCGAACGCCTTGTCGACGGCTTCGGCGCCCGGCGCCACGACCGGCCCCTTTGCGCCCTTCGCGACGCCGACGACGATCGCGTCGGCGCGCAGGGTCGCCGCGCCGGCAGTGCTGAGAGTGAGAGCAGTCACGGTGGTGGAATCTCGCTTCCGTTGTGTTCATCGACGGTCGAAGGGTGGGCCGACCGAGCCCGCCGTATCGTATTTCGGCCCGAAGGGGGGCAGGAACGAGCCTACGCGGAGTGATGGACGGCTCTCGCGGCGGCGTTGGTTCACCTCTCCGCGGCCCGTCCTTAACCCAGTGTCAGTACGACTAGGGCCGCGGTGGCCGCGGTCTCCGCGAGGGCGCCGAAGACATCGCCGGTGACCCCGCCGAAGCGCCGGACGCAGTGACGCAGCAGCAGCCACGCGGCGCCCAGGGCGACCAGCACCGCCAGCCCGTGCGACACGGCGCCGAAGACGCCGAAGAGCCCGCCCGCCGCCCCGCAGACCGCCGTGACGAGCAGCGCCGCGACGGCGGCGGCCCGTACCGTCACCGTGCCCGCCACCGCCGCGCCCAGCCCTTCGGGACGGGCCGGGGGCACATCCGTACGGCAGGCGAGGGTGAGCGCCAGCCGTGCCGTGACCCCCGCCAGGACGACGGCCACCGCGCCCCGGGCCCAGCTCTCGCCGTACAGCTCGGACACCGCCGAGATCTGCGCCAGCAGCGTGAGCAGCAGGGTGACCACACCGAACGGGCCGATGTCGGAGCGCTTCATGATCCGCAGCGCTTCCCCGGCCGGTCTGCCGCTGCCGAGTCCGTCCGCGGTGTCGGCGAGACCGTCCAGATGCAGACCGCGGGTGAGAACGGCGGGTACGGCGGCGGTGGCCACCGCCGCGAGCGGCGGCGCGGCGCCCGCGAGCAGCAGCAGACCGCCGAGGGCCGCCGCGCTCAGCCCCACCACCACTCCGGCGGCGGGCGCGCACAGCATTCCGGCGCGGGCGGCCGGGCGGTCCCAGCGGGTGACACGGACCGGGAGGACGGTGAGGGTGCCGAAGGCGAACCGCAGCCCGTCGGCGACCGAGGCGCGCGCCTCCGGTCCGTCCGTGTCCTGGCCGTCTGCGTCCGGTCCGTGCGCGTCCTGGCCGTCCGTATCCGGTCCGTTCGTGTCCTTCGCGTCCTCGCCGCGCGCGTACTCGTCGTCGGCCGGTATGCCGGCTCCGCCGTCCAGGGGGGTCATCGCGCGAGCGTAGCCCGGCCGCGGACGCCGCGGGGCGGGACGACGAGCGCGCGGGCCGCCGTACGGAACCCGAGGGGTGACCGGGCCGTGGTCAGCGCCTGGCTTCCAGCCGGTCGCGGCGCAGCCAGCCCGGGAGTCCCGGGAGCTCCAGAAAGCCTTCGGCACGGCCCGCCGCGAGACCGATACGCGGCAGATCGGCGCTCTTCTCGAAGAGCATGAAGCGGGGCTCCCAGATCGGCCGGTACTTGGCGTTGGCGCGGTAGAGCGACTCGATCTGCCACCAGCGCGAGAAGAAGCTGAGCAGCCCGCGCCACAGCCGCAGCACGGGCCCCGCGCCCAGCTTCCCGCCCCGCTCGAAGACCGATCTGAACATCGCGAAGTTGAGCGAGAGCTGGGCGATCCCGATCTCCCCCGCGCGCTGGAGGAGTTCGATGACCATGAACTCCATGAGGCCGTTCTCGCTGTCGCGGTCACGGCGCATCAGATCGAGGGAGAGACCCTTGGGGCCCCAGGGCACGAAGCTCAGCACGGCGCGCAACCGCCCGTCCTCCCCGCCGGGTTCGCCGTCCCAGCATTCGAGCATCACACAGCGCCCGTCGCCCGGGTCGCCGAGCCGCCCGAGCGCCATCGAGAAGCCGCGTTCGGTGGCGCCGTCGCGCCAGTCGTCGGCGCGGCGCAGCAGCTCCGTCATCTCATCGGCGGGGATGTCCTCATGGCGCCGGATACGGACCCGGTAGCCGGCCCGCGCGACCCGGTTGTACGCCTGGCGCACGGTCCGCATCGCCCGGCCCTCCAGAGCGAAGTCGGCCGTCTCGACGATCGCCTCGTCCCCCAGCTCCAGCGCGTCGAGACCGTACCGGGCGTAGATCGTGCCCGCCTCCTCGCCCGCCCCCATGACGGCCGGGATCCAGCCGTGCTCCCGGGCCTCGGCCAGCCAGGGCACGATCGCGCCCGGCCACGCCTCCGGATCGCCGATCGGGTCGCCGGAGGCCAGGGAGACCCCGCCGACGACGCGATAGGTGATGGCCGCCTTGCCCGTCGGGGACCATACGACGCTCTTCTCGCGGCGCAGCGCGAAGTAGCCCAGGGAGTCGCGCTCCCCGTATCTGTCGAGCAGAAGACGCAGCTTCGCCTCGTCCACCGGGGTCAGCGGATCGACCGCGCGCCGCGAGCGGAAGGCCGCGTACACCACGGCGAGCAGCAGCAGGGTGGAGAGGACGTTGATGGCGACATTGGCCCAGGCGGGGGTGGTGATGCCCGGGAACCGCGCCTCGTCCGCCGTCAGCGAGACCAGCCGTGTCGCCCCGTACCGCCAGCGCTCGGGAAAGGTCGAACCACCGCGCGCGGTGTTGGTGACGGTGACGATCAGGGCCGCCGCCAGCGAGGTGACGAGCAGTCCGCCGGCCGCCACGGCCGCGGCCAGCTTCGGATTGGACCGGTCGCCCTTCGCGTAGAACTCGCGCCGGCCGAGCAGCAGGGCGCAGACGAAGGCGGCGGACAGGGCGAGCGAGATCCAGTTCTGCGGGTAGCGCCTGATCTCCGGAAAGTCCATCACAAAGGCGAACAGCAGCAGGAAGAGACCGGAGAGCACGAGATTGAGGATCCAGGCCGCGCGCTTGCGGCGGCGCATGGTGACCGCCAGGAAGAGCGTGAACACGCCCGAGGCGAAGCCCGCGGTCAGCAGATACGGGGTGAAGTAGTTGTCGGTGTTGTGACGCCGCAGATCCTGGCCGAGGGAGACCCAGACGGCGCTGAGGAAGTTGACGAAGGTGACGGCGCGCAGATACCAGACGGCGGACGCCGCGGCACGCCGCGAGCGGTCGGTGCCACGGCTCGATCGATCGACAGCCAGACGGACTTCTCCCATAAAACGATCATATGGGGGCATGGTGCTTCATGGGCTGGCTGAGGCCGCCGTCAGTGGCGGCGGCCCCGGTCCGGCTGCCGGTGCCTCAGCCGGCCGTGCTCTCCTCGGCCTTGACGCTCTCCTCGGCGGACTCCCGCTCAGGGAGCTCCGCGGCGAGGGCGGCGGCGGCCTGGACGAGCGGCAGCGCGAGCAGCGCGCCGGCGCCCTCGCCCACGGTGACGCCCTGGTCGAGCACCGGCGTGAGCGCCATCCGGTCCAGCGCCTTCGCCTGGCCGGGCTCCCCGCTCAGCTGCCCCGCGAGCCACCAGTCGGGCGCGCGGAACGCGGCCCGCTGGCCGACCAGTGCGCAGGCCGCCGAGACCACGCCGTCCAGGATCACCGGCATCCGCCGTACCGCGCTCTGGAGCAGAAAGCCCGTCATCGCGGCCAGATCCGCGCCGCCGACCGTCGCCAGCAGCTCCAACTGGTCGCCGAGGACGGGGCGGGCGCGGCGCAGCGCGTCCCGGATCGCCGCGCACTTGCGCATCCACGCCAGGTCGTCGATGCCCGCGCCGCCGCGCCCGGTGACGACGGAGGCGTCCGTACCGCACAGCGCGGCGATCAGCGTGGACGCGGGGGTGGTACCGCCGACGCTCAGATCCCCCAGGACGATCAGATCCGTACCCGAGTCCGCCTCCTCGTCGGCGATCGCCATCCCGAGCCGTACGGCACGCTCGGCCTCCTCGGCGGTCAGCGCGTTCTCGATGTCGATCCGCCCGCTGCCGCGCCGCACCCGGTGCCGTACGACCTCGTCGGGCAGCAGCTCCGGATCGCAGTCGAGCCCGGCGTCCACGATCCGCACCGGCACCCCGGCCCGGCGGGCCAGCACGGCGACGGGGCTTCCGCCCTCCAGCACGGCCCGCACCAGCTCGTACGCGCCGCCCGCCGGGCGGCCGGAGACATCGAGGCCGGCCACCCCGTGATCGCCCGCGAACAGCACGACACGGGGCTGCCGGACGGCCTTGACCGGTACGGACCCCTGCGCGGCGGAGAGCCACTCGCCCAGCTCGTCGAGACGCCCGAGCGCCCCGGGCGGCACGACGAGCCGCTCCCGCCGCTCTTCGGCGTCCCGCCGCGTCCCGCTGTCGGGACGCTCGATCAGATCGGAGAAGTCATCGAGGTTCAGCACCACTGAAGATTACCGGGACGCCTTCCGGCTGGGGGGCGTGGTTCTTGGTGCGTTGTCGGCGCGGGCCGGTGGGTAGGTGCGGGTCGTCGCCCGCTGCCCTTCATACGCGCCTGGCGGCGCGGGGTGCGGTGTCTGGTCGGTGCGGGTGCCGGGGCACTCCGGAGGTGCATGTCCGGACGGCATGATTTACGGCGCCCGGGGGCGGTCGTTGGATACGGGCGGCCGTGCGCCACAAATCACGCTTCAGTGTCCGGACACGCACCTCCTCCGACCCCGACCCCCTCCCGCCGGGGTCCGGCTTCCCGCCCGGTTCGGGCCCACATCAAGCCCGTCCGGCGATTGAGGACGGAACCGTCACGCGGACGGACCCGCGCACCGAGAACCGGCCCCCGCCCGAACGCGCCCGGAACCACGGCCCCCCTAGCGGAGCGTCAGCGTTTGGCCGGATACCACCAGCAGGACCCGTTCGCACTCGTCCCCCACCGCCGCGTTCAGCCGCCCCAGTTCGTCCCTGAACCGTCGCCCCGACGCCGTCGCCGGGACCACCCCCGACCCCGTCTCGTTCGTCACGAGGACCACCGTGCGGCGGGTCTCGCGGACGGCGGTGACGAGCTCGCCCGTCCGCCGGCGCAGTGCCGCCTCGCCGCCGCTCGTCCAGGCCGTGTCGTCCCACGCGTCCACCCGGTCCATCGCGTCGGTCAGCCACAGCGACAGACAGTCGATCAGCAGCGGCGGCCCCTCCTCCCCGAGCAGCGGTACGAGGTCGCGGGTCTCGGCGGTGCGCCAGGAGCCGGGGCGCCGTTCGCGGTGGGCGTGGACCCGGGCCGCCCACTCCGGGTCGTCCTCGCGGCCCCCGCCCGTCGCCACGTACAGCACCCCCGGGAACGTGGCCAACCGCCGTTCCGCCTCCCAGGACTTGCCCGAGCGCGCTCCGCCCGTCACCAGCGTGCGCCGGGGCACCTCGGGTACGGGGTGGTACGCGCCGACCGTCAGCGTCGTGCCGTCGGGGACGGCGCGCGCGCCCGCCGCCGTGAGCCGCCGGTCCAGTTCGTCGCCGGGCGGTACGTCATGGTCGAGATGGACGGCGACGACCCCGGTCGCGGGACCGACCGCCCCGGCGGCCCGCAGCCGCGCCACCGCGTCGGGCCGCCCGGTGATGTCCACGGCCACCAGGTCGTAGGGGGCCGGGGCCGCACGGCCGTTGTCCGGTACCCCGGCCGGCGCCCCGCCCGGCGGGAGATAGAGCAGCCGCTCGCCCCCGGGCCCCGTCACCTCGTACCCCGTGCCCGGCGCGTCCATCGCCACCGCCCGCACCCGGTGTCCGCTGAGCAGGGTCAGCACCCGCCCGTCCGCCACCCGCCCCGCCGTGGGCAGCCCGGCGGGCAGCTCCACCGGTGGACCGTCGTGCGGATGGGTGAGCAGGACCTGCCGTACGCCCGCGAGCGAGTGGCCGGCGCGGGCCGCGGCGAGCGCGGCGCCCGGGGTCAGGTCCAGCAGCAGCACACCGTCCACCAGGAGCGCGGTCGCGGCACGGGCCCGCTCGCCCCGCGCGGTCGCGCAGGCGGCGCAGGGGCAGTGGGGGCGGGGGAGTCCGGCGGGGGCTCCGGTGCCGAGCAGAGTCAGTTCCACGGGGATGATCCTCCCGTGTCACCGCCGAGGGTGCGCGCCCGGCTACGCTGCGGGCAGGAGATCGATCAGTTCCGCGGGACCCGGGAGGCGCATATGGCGTGGACGTGGCGGTTCGAGAAGGCCGACGGTACGGAGGTCCCGCCTGCGGTGGAGCCGGAGGAGTTCACCACGCAGGGGGACGCCGAGTCATGGATCGGCGAGGCGTGGAAGGAGTTGCTGAGCGGGGGCGCCGAGCAGGTGTCGCTGTTCGAGGACGGCAACAAGATCTACGGCCCGATGAGCCTGCGCGCCGACGAGGCCTGAGCGAGAGCTGACCGCGCACGCGAGGACGCCCGCGCCCGGTCCGTCCGGCCGCGGGCGCCTTCATGTCCCCTGCGGCAGACCTGCCCGTACGACCTGTCCGTGTACGTCGGCCCGTCTGTGTCCGTCGGCCGCCGCGAGTGTCCCGCGCGCCTCAGGTCCGTACGCCCTACATCTCGCCGAGCGTGACCTCCGCCGTCTTCGTCCCGCCCGCCCGGACATACGTCAGCTTCACCTTCTGCCCCGGCTTGGCCACCGCGAGCGCCTCCGAGAGCGAGGTGATCGTCGTGATCCGGGTGTCGCCGACCTTGACGATGATGTCCCCGGCCCTGATCCCCGCCTTCGCGGCCGCGCCGCCCTTCGCCGCCGAGACCACCGCGACACCCGCCGGCTGGAAGTCGGCGCCGAGTACGGTACGGCCGGTGATCCCGAGGGCCGCCCGGCCCGAGTCCGTGACCTTGCCGTTCTTGATGATCTGGTCGGCCACGGTCCGCACCATCGACGCCGGGATCGCGAATCCGATGCCGGGCGCGGCCGAGTTGCCGAGCTGCGGATCCGTCGCGGCCAGCGTCGGGATGCCGATCACCTGGCTGTCCAGATTGACCAGCGCGCCACCGCTGTTGCCCGGATTGATCGCCGCCGACGTCTGCACCATGTTGGCGATGGTCGCGCCCGTACCGCCGCCGCTCGCGCCCTCGCTGACGGTGCGTCCGACCGCCGAGACGATGCCCTGGGTGACACTGCCCGACAGCCCCAGCGGGGACCCCATGGCCAGCACGATCTGACCCACCGCGACCTTCGACGTGTCACCGAACGCCGCGGCCTTCAGTCCGCCCGGGACCTTGTCGAGCTTGACGACGGCGAGATCCTGCTCCGGGAAGCTGGAGACCAGCCGGGCCGCCAGCAGTTGCTCGCTGTTGGCCACCGTGACCCTGAACGTCCGCTGCTTGCCGACCACATGGGCGTTGGTGACGATATGGCCCTTGTCGTCGTAGACGATGCCCGAGCCGAGACTGTTCCCCGCGTCGATCTGCACGACGGACGGCAGCACATTCTTGATCACGGTCTCGTAGTCGCTCTGGAGGCTGTTGACGGAGCGGTCCGCGGCGGTGGTCCGGGGCGCCGGCGAGGACGGTGACGCCGACGGCGTGGCGGCGGACAGCGCGCCGTCCGCGCCCGGAGCGGTGCCCCTGCACCCGCTGACCAGGGCGACCGCGAGCACGGCCGTGACCGCGCGGATCCCGGCGGTCCGGGCCGGGCGAAGGGATGCGTTCATGCCCGGAGTATCCCTTTCGCCCTGTTGTCGCGGCCTGTGTTACGCCGCCGATCAGGGGGTGGGGGGAACGGGACTCCCTGATCGGCGCACACCCTCGGCGCACACCCTCGGCACGCGCCGTCGGTACGCACCCCTCCGGCCCGGCCCGCGGCCGGTTCAGCGCGCCGCCGCCAGGAACTGGGTCGCCGCGAGCTCCCCGTACAGCGGATCGTTCGCCACCAGTTCGTCGTGCGTGCCCACCGCCCGTACCCGGCCCGCGTCCATCACCACGATCCGGTCCGCCAGCGTCACCGTCGACAGCCGGTGCGCCACCACCAGCACCGTCACACTGCGGGCCGCTTCCGCCACCGCGTCCCGCAGCGCCATCTCGTTGACCGCGTCGAGCTGCGAGGTCGCCTCGTCCAGGAGCAGCAGCCGGGGCTTGCGCAGCAGCGCCCGCGCGATCGCCACCCGCTGCCGCTCGCCGCCCGACAGCTTGGAGCCGCGATGGCCGACGAGTGTCTCCAGACCGTCCGGCAGCCGCTCCACGAGCCCGTCCAGCCTGGCCCGTACGAGCACCTCGTGTATCTCCGCGTCGGAGGCGTCCGGGGCGGCGAAGACCAGATTCTCGCGGAGCGTCCCGGCCAGCACGGGCGCGTCCTGCTCGACATAGCCGATGGCGGCTCGCAGTTCGGGCAGCGGCCACTCCCGTACGTCCCTGCCGTCGACCAGGACCCGGCCGCCGCTCGCCTCGTAGAACCGCTCGATCAGTCCGAAGACCGTCGTCTTGCCCGCGCCGGACGGGCCGACGAAGGCCGTCATCCCGGGGCCCGGCACCTCGAAGGAGACACCGTGGTGGACTGCGGGGAGATCGTCCCGGTAGCGGAAGCGGACATCCTCGAAGACCACCGTCGCGGGAGCGTGCTCCGGACCGGTCCCCTCCAGCGGCGCGGTGCCCTCCGGCGGCCCGGCCTCCAGGTTCTCCGTCTCCAGCCGCTCCGCCTCCTCGATCCGGGCGACGGCCGCCGATCCCACCTGGTACTGGGTGACCGCCTCGACCAGCTTCGACACCGGGTCGATCAGGAAGAACAGATACAGAAGGAAGGCGACGAGCGTGGAGACGGTGATGGCCCCCGAGGCCACCCGCGCCCCGCCGATCCCCAGCACCGCCAGGAACGACACCTGTACGGCCAGTCCGACCGAGGACCCGGCGACCGACTGCCACTTGGCGGACCGTACGCCGTGCCGCCAGGCCCGCTCGGCAGCCGCCGCCACCACGGCGCTCTCGCGCTCCTCGGCGCCGGAGGCCTTGAGCGTACGGAACGCGCCGAAGGCCCGCTCCAGCACCGTGGATATCTCGCCGACCGCCTCCTGCGAGCGCCGTGTTGCCTGGGCGATTTTCGGCATCACCAGGGCGACGGCACCGCCGATCAGCACGATCACCCCGAGCGTGACCCCGAGCAGGACCGCGTCCATCACACCCATCAGCGCGATCGTCGCCAGGAAGGTCAGACCGCCGGTGGCTGCCGAGACGATCGACCGGGTCGTCACCGCCCGCAGCAGGGTGGTGTCCGAGGTGACCCGGGACATCAGATCGCCCGGCTGGGTCCGCTCCACCTCGGGCAGCCGCAGCCGCAGCAGCCGTCCGATCAGGGTGCGGCGGGCGGCGAGGACGACGGACTCGGCGGTCCGCTCCAGCAGATACGAGGCGATCGCCTCGATCGCCGTACCCGCCACCACCAGAGCGGTGAGCAGCAGCAGGATGCCGGTGATCGAGCCGTCGTCGCCGAGCCGGTCCACCAGGGCCTTGGCGGCGAGCGGCTGGGCCAGTCCGGTCGCGGCACCGATCAGCGCGAGGAAGCCGCCGAGGGCGACGATCCTGCGGTGCGGCCGGAAGTGCCGGTACAGGGCCCGCCAGGTGTCCCCGGAGGACAGCTTGGGCGTCTCCCCCGGACCTCCCGGGGCTTCCCGCGGACCCTCAGGGGCTTTCCCCGGACCTTCCGGGGTCTCCCCCGGATCCGCCGGACTCCCCGGAGCGGCCTGGGCACCCGTGTCCGATGCCGTCAGGAGGCCGGGTGCCGCCGGCGTCTTCGCGGTCATCGGTGCTCGTGCTGGTGCCGGCGCGGGTGCTGGTACCGCCGTCGAAGCCGCTTTCGGTGAATCCCGCTCGCGCGTGCGTCCCCGCGGGTTCTCGCGCGCGTCATCGGCTCTGCCGCCGTTCTCCATGCTGCTCACCTTTGTGAGGACGCGGCAGAGGCCCCGTCGCCTGACTCAGCCACGTACTCCGCACAGATGCAGCAGGGCGGCGACCCGGCGGTACGGTTCCGTACGCCCCGCCCGGTCCTCCGCCGCCAGCAGCCGGTCCAGTTCCTCCCCGGCCGGCGGCTCCGTGCCGTCGGGCGCTCCGTCCGTGAAGACCCGTACCCCGTACCAGGCGTGCAGCGGCGCGGCGATCCCCGCCAGCGTCGCGGTCAGCCGGTCCAGCCGGTCCGCGCGCACCCGCAGCCCCAGCCGGTTGGTGTACGTGTCGGCCTCGAAGGCCTCCAGCGCGCCCGGCCAGTCCCCGGCCAGCCCCGGCCGCAGGGCCAGGGCGTCCCCGTTCCGTACGAGCAGTGAGAGCAGACCGCCCGGCGCCAGCATTCTGGCCAGGCCCGCGAGCATCGCGTCCGGCTCATTGACGTACATCAGCACACCGTGGCAGAGCACCACGTCGAAGCTGCCGGGCAGGAAGTGGACACCGGTCTCCAGACCGTCGCCCTCGATCAGCCGGACCCGCTCCTGTATGCCCGCGGGTTCGCCGGCGAGTGTCTCCCGCGCCCTGGTGAGCATGCCCGCGTCGGACTCCAGTCCGGTCACCGTGTGTCCCGCGCGCGCCAGCCGCAGGGCCTGGGTGCCCTGCCCCATCCCGACGTCCAGTACACGCAGCCGCTGCCCCACCGGGAAGCGGCCGGCTATCTGCTCGTCGAGCTGGCGTGCGACCAGCTCCTGCCGTACGACATTGCGCACACCACCCAGCCCGGCGAGCCAGTTCGCCGAAGCTCCGGCGAAACCGGGGATCTCCGCGCTCAGGGCCGCTCTCCGCGCTTGACCTGCGGCTTGGGCAGCCGGAGTCGGCGCATCTGGAGCGTACGCATCAGGCCGTAGGCCACGGCACCGCGCTTGGGGGTGTCCGGGAAGCGCTCGGCGAGCTGCTTCCGCAGCCGGAACCAGATACCGACCGAGTCCACCACGATCAGCACGATCACGACCAGCCACAGCAGCAGCGCGATGTTCTGGAGCTGGCCGACCCGGACCATGCTCAGGACGAGGATCACCACGGCGAGCGGCAGGAAGAACTCCGCCATGCAGAACCGGGAGTCCACATAGTCGCGCACGAAGCGCCGTACCGGCCCCTTGTCGCGGGCGGGCAGGAAGCGCTCGTCACCGCTGGCCAGCGCCTCGCGCTGCCGGGCCATGTCCACCCGGCGCGCCTCGCGCTGGCGCTTCATGGCCGTCTTGCGGTCGGTCGGCGTCGTGGAGGCACGACGCCGCTGCGTCTGTGCCTCACTGCGCTTGGGAGTCGGGCGGCCCTTGGGGGCCTGCGGGTCGCGGGGCTGCGTGGAGGAGTCCGGCGTCACCTGGGTGGCGGGGGCCTTCTCTTCTTTGGAACGGCTACGGAACACAAAGCCCAAGGGTACGGGGTGCCGTGGTTGGACCCCACCCCGCCGGGGAACGATCCCGCAACGGCCCGCGTCCTTACTCAGGACAGTGCGACCGTACCGGGACAGAGGGGACGCGGTTCCCGCTCTCCCCGATGGTCATCTACTCCCTGAGCCGGAGCGGGGCGGGGAGCAGTCGTCCTTGGGGAGGAGCGCATCCGCACTCGAACAGTGCGGTAATAGAGGCAGGGCCCGTACTGTGGGTTCTGTTGGAGTGCTGGAGCTGGAGTCCGTCAGAAGGGGGCGCGCGAAGCCCATGAGCGGTGTCATGAAACGTATGGGGATGATCTTCCGCGCGAAGGCCAACAAGGCCCTTGACCGGGCCGAGGATCCGCGCGAGACCCTTGACTACTCGTACCAGAAGCAGCTTGAGCTGCTCCAGAAGGTACGCCGCGGGGTCGCCGATGTGGCGACGTCCCGCAAGCGGCTGGAATTGCAGCTCAACCAGTTGCAGGGCCAGTCGACCAAGCTGGAGGACCAGGGCCGCAAGGCGCTGGCGCTCGGCCGGGAGGACCTGGCACGCGAGGCGCTCTCCCGCCGCGCGGCGCTCCAGCAGCAGGTCACCGACCTGGAGACGCAGCACCAGACCTTGCAGGGCGAGGAGGAGAAGCTCACCCTCGCCGCACAGCGCCTCCAGACCAAGGTCGACGCCTTCCGTACGAAGAAGGAGACGATCAAGGCCACCTACACCGCGGCGCAGGCGCAGACCCGGATCGGCGAGGCCTTCTCGGGCATCTCCGAGGAGATGGGCGACGTCGGTATGGCGATCCAGCGGGCGGAGGACAAGACCGCGCAGCTCCAGGCGCGGGCCGGCGCGATCGACGAACTGCTGGCCTCCGGCGCCCTGGACGACCACTCGGGGATGGCGAAGGACGACATCGCCGCCGAGCTGGACCGGATCTCCGGCGGTACGGATGTCGAGCTGGAGCTCCAGCGGATGAAGGCGGAGCTGGCGGGCGGTTCGGCGCCGAAGCAGGCGATCGAGTCCGGTTCCGCCGAGGCGCAGGACGTCCCGCCGAATCTGCGCAAGTTCGACAAGCAGTGACCCGGCAGTCCCGGTAGCAGGGACCGAGCAGTAGGGACTCGTCATGATCGTACGGATCATGGGGGAGGGCCAGGTGAAGCTGGCGGACAGCCACTTCGCCGGGCTGGAAACGCTCGACGACGAATTGCTCGCCGAGGTCAGGGGCGGCGACGAGGACGGCTTCCGCCGTACTTTCCACGCCCTCCTGGCCAAGGTGCGCGAGCTCGGCGAGCCACTGCCGGACGATGCCCTGGCACCGTCCGACCTGATCCTGCCCGCCCCGGGCGCGACCTTGGAGGAGGTCCGCGAGATGCTCGACGACGAGGGTCTGATCCCCTCGGTCCGGCCCTGATTCCGGTCCGCTCCGGTCTCCCGGTCCGGCCCCTCTTCGCACTCCAGCGACTCCAGAGGCTTCAGCGACTCCAGCGACTCCGAGTGCCCCGCGCCGCGAACGGCGCGGGGCACTCGCCGTTCGCGCACTCGCCGTCGGCACACTCCCTGTTCGCCGGGACCACCGGGCGCAGCGGCCCGCGGCCATACGCGGAAGGCGCCCCGTCCCCGCCCCGTCCCCCGCGTGACGGCGACCCGTACCGTTGCGACGTGACATCCCTCGGAACCGCGGTCGCGCGGACGCAGTGCTGGACGCGCGCGCACACGCTCGCGTCCGACGGTGCTCTCGCCGCCGCCGTCCTCGTCTCCATGGTCGTCGGATCGTTCGCGGGACCGCCCGGTGGCCACGACGGCCCGGACTTCGGAGCCCGTACGCCCGGCGCCCTCAGCGTCGTCCTGATGGTGCTCGCCGCGGGCGCGCTCGTCTTCCGGCGCCGCGCTCCCATGCCCGTACTGGTGTGCACCGGCGGTACGACCGCCGTCGAACTGATGGTGGCCCAGCCGCCCGCGCCCGTCGTCTTCAGCACCGTCCTCGCGCTCTACACCGTCGCCGCGCACACCGACCGCCCCACCACCTGGCGGGTCGGGTTCGCCACCATGGCCGTGCTCACCGCCGTCGCCATGATCTTCAGCGCCGGTGTCTGGTACGCCCAGGAGAATCTGGTGATATTCGCCTGGACCGGGATGGCGAGCGCCGCGGGCGACGCCGTACGCAGCCGCCGCGCCTTCATCCACGCCATACGCGAGCGGGCCGAGCGCGCCGAGCGCACCCGTGAGGAGGAGGCCCGCCGCCGCGTCGCCGAGGAGCGGCTGCGGATCGCCCGTGATCTGCACGATGTCGTCGCCCATCACATCGCCCTGGTCAATGTGCAGGCCGGGGTCGCCTCGCATGTCATGGACAAGCGCCCCGACCAGGCCAAGGAGGCGCTCGCGCATGTACGGGAGGCCAGCCGCTCCGCGCTCAGCGAGCTGCGTGCCACGGTCGGGCTGCTCCGGCAGTCCGGCGACCCGGCGGCCCCCACGGAGCCGGCCCCCGGCCTCCAGCATCTCGACGGGCTCCTCGACACCTTCCGCAACGCGGGACTGCCCGTGGAGTTCGCCGCCAACGGGACGGACCACCCGGCCCGGCTCCCCGCCGCCGTCGATCTCGCCGCGTACCGGATCATCCAGGAGGCCCTGACCAATGTGCGCAAGCACGCGGGCCGCGCGGCGAAGGCCGAGGTCAGCGTCGTACGGGTGGGCGCCACCGTGGAGATAACGGTGCTGGACGACGGTGCGGGCACCGGCGAGCCCGCCGACGGCGGCGGCCACGGTCTCCTCGGTATGCGCGAGCGCGTCACCGCGCTCGGCGGCACCCTCACCGCGGGACCCCGCTACGGCGGGGGCTTCCGCACCCAGGCGATACTGCCCGTGAAGACCCCGGCGGGGGACAGGGCGCGTTCCGGGGAAGGCATACGAGACCTATGACGATCAGAGTGCTGCTCGCCGACGACCAGACACTGCTGCGCAGCGCGTTCCGGGTGCTGGTGGACTCGGAGTCCGACATGGAGGTCGTCGGGGAGGCCGCCGACGGCGCTCAGGCCGTGGCCCTCGCCCGCTCCACCCGGCCCGATGTCGTCCTGATGGACATCCGGATGCCCGGTACGGACGGTCTCGCCGCCACCCGCATGATCAGCGCCGATCCCGATCTCGCCGGGGTACGGGTCGTCATGCTGACCACCTTCGAGGTCGACGAGTATGTCGTGCAGTCGCTGCGCGCCGGGGCCTCCGGCTTTCTCGGCAAGGGCGCGGAGCCCGAGGAACTGCTCAACGCCATCCGGGTCGCCGCCGCGGGCGAGGCCCTGCTGTCGCCCGCCGCGACCAAGGGACTGATCGCCACCTTCCTCGCCCAGAGCGGCCCGGCGGGCGACGGCCGGGACCCGGCCGTGCACGCCGAGCGGCTGACGGCCCTCACCGGACGCGAGCGCGAGGTCCTCGTCCTGGTCGCGGGCGGCCACTCCAACGACGAGATCGCGGAGCGACTGGTGGTCAGCCCGCTGACCGTCAAGACCCATGTGAACCGCGCGATGGCGAAACTCGGCGCCCGGGACCGGGCCCAATTGGTGGTAATCGCGTACGAATCGGGCCTGGTACGTCCGAGGGTGGAGTGAGTAACCGCCCCCGCGTACTCCAGGCGCGGTATGCGACGGATAAGGAAATGGACCTGGGGGCTACGAATCCACCCCCTCGGATGGCAGATCGTATAGAGGGGCCGTTATCCCATCCGCATCCCTTCCGCCGTATCCCTCCCGCTTCCTCCGCCGACGGGCGATCCGTCGGCCGGACAGCTCAGGGACCGGGCCACCCGGAGACGGGCCGCCGCGCCAACCCTGCCGCGTACACCACAGAAGAGAGACCCCAATGTCCTGGCTGTCCAGATTCAGCCTCGCGCAACGGGCCCTGATAGGGCTGATGTCGATCATCGCGATCGTCTTCGGAGCCATCGCGATACCCCAGCTCAAGCAGCAGCTCCTGCCCTCCATCGAACTCCCCATCGTCTCGGTGCTCGCCCCCTACCAGGGCGCTTCCCCCGATGTGGTCGAGAAGCAGGTCGTCGAGCCCCTGGAGAACGCGCTGGAGGCCGTCGACGGCATCAGCGGCGTCACCTCCACGGCGAGCGAGGGCAATGCCCTGATCATGGCCAGCTTCGACTTCGGGAGCGACGGCACCAAGCAGCTCGTCGCCGATGTCCAGCAGGCCGTGAACCGCGCCCGCGCCCAGTTGCCGAGCGACGTCGACCCGCAGGTCGTGGCCGGCTCGACCGACGACATCCCGACCGTCGTCCTCGCCGTCACCTCCGACAAGGACCAGCAGGCGCTCGCCGACCAGCTGGAGCGCACGGTCGTACCGTCCCTGGAGGGCATCGACGGTGTGGGACAGGTCACCGTCGACGGTGTCCGTGATCTCCAGGTCTCCGTCACCCCCGACGACAAGAAGCTCGCCGCGGCCGGTCTGAACACCATGGCCCTCTCCGAGGCGCTCAGGGCGAACGGCGCCGCGATCCCCGCGGGCTCGTTCTCCGAGGACGGCAAGAGCCGTACGGTGCGGGTCGGCGGCGGATTCACCTCGCTCAAGCAGATCCAGGACCTGCGGATCATCCCGCAGGGCGGCCAGCCGGGCGCCGGCCCCGCGAAGCCCGTACGCCTCGGTGACATCGCCACCGTCGAGCAGACGCCGTCCGCCGCGACGTCCCTGACCCGTACGAACGGCAAGCCCAGCCTCGCGGTCATGGCCACCATGGACAACGACGGCAGCGCCGTCGCCATCTCCGACGCGGTCCAGGACAAGCTGCCCGGCCTGCGCAAGGACCTCGGCTCCGGCGCCACCCTCACCGTCGTCAGCGACCAGGGCCCGGCCGTCTCCAAGTCGATCTCCGGACTGACCACCGAGGGCGCGCTCGGTCTGCTCTTCGCCGTCGTCGTGATCCTGGTCTTCCTGGCCTCGATCCGCTCCACGCTGGTCACCGCGGTCTCGATCCCGCTCTCCGTCGTGCTGGCGCTGATCGTGCTGTGGACGCGTGACCTCTCGCTCAACATGCTCACCCTCGGCGCGCTCACCATCGCGATCGGCCGGGTCGTCGACGACTCGATCGTCGTCCTGGAGAACATCAAGCGGCACCTCGGCTACGGCGAGGAGCGCGAGAGCGCCATCCTCACCGCGGTCAAGGAGGTCGCGGGCGCGGTCACCTCCTCCACCCTCACCACCGTCGCGGTGTTCCTGCCGATCGGTCTGGTGGGCGGCGTGGTCGGCGAGCTGTTCGGCTCGTTCTCGCTCACGGTGACGGCGGCGCTGCTCGCCTCGCTGCTGGTCTCGCTGACCGTGGTGCCGGTGCTCTCGTACTGGTTCCTGCGCGCGCCCAAGGAGACCCTGGGCGTCGGCGCGGAGGAAGCGCGCCGCCAGGCCGAGGAGAAGGAGGCCCGCAGCCGGCTCCAGCGCCTCTATGTGCCGGTGCTCCGCTTCGCGACCCGCCGCCGGCTGACCAGTGTGGGCATCGCGGCCGTGGTCCTGCTCGCCACCTTCGGTATGGCTCCGCTGCTCAAGACCAACTTCTTCGACCAGGGCGAGCAGGAGGTCCTCTCCATCAAGCAGGAGCTGGCCCCGGGCACCAGCCTGGAGGCGGCCGACGCCTCCGCGAAGAAGGTCGAGACGGTTCTCGCCGGTATCGGCGAGATCAAGGACTACCAGGTCACCGTCGGCTCCTCCGGCTTCATGGCGGCCTTCGGCGGCGGTACGGGCGCCAACCAGGCCTCGTACCAGGTGACCCTGGACGACAACGCGTCGTTCGACGCGACGCAGGACCGGATCGAGAAGGAGCTGGCCGGGCTCGACGGCATCGGCGAGACGACGATCTCCGGGGGCGACGGCTTCGGCAGCCAGGATCTGAGCGTCGTGGTCAAGGCCGCCGACGCGGACACGCTGCGTACGGCGGCGGACGAGGTACGGGACGCCGTCGCGGGGCTCAAGGACGTCACCGATGTCCAGAGCGATCTGTCGCAGAGCATCCCGCGTATCTCGGTCACGGCCAACTCCAAGGCCGCGGACGCCGGATTCAGCGATGCCACGCTGGGCCTCGCCGTCGGCCAGGCCGTACGCGGCACGACCTCCGGCAAGGCGATCCTCGACGACACCGAGCGCGACATCGTCATCACCTCCGCCAAGCCGGCCAAGACGGTCGCCGAGCTGAAGAACCTGCCGCTCGGGCCGGTCAAGCTCGGTCAGATCGCCGAGGTGAAGCTGGTCCCGGGACCGGTCTCGATGACCCGGATCGACGGCTCGCGCGCCGCGACGATCACGGCCAGGCCCACCGGTGACAACACCGGCGCGGTCAGCGCCTCGCTCCAGTCGAAGATCGACGCGCTGGATCTGCCGGAGGGCGCGACCGCGTCCATCGGCGGTGTCTCGCAGGACCAGGGCGACGCGTTCGTCCAGCTCGGTCTGGCCATGCTGGCGGCCATCGCGATCGTCTTCATGCTGCTGGTCGCGACCTTCCGCTCGCTGATCCAGCCGCTGATCCTGCTGGTCTCGATCCCGTTCGCGGCCACGGGCGCGATCGGGCTGCTGATCCTGACCGGTACGGCGATGGGTGTCCCCGCGATGATCGGCATGCTGATGCTGATCGGCATCGTGGTGACCAACGCGATCGTGCTGATCGACCTGATCAACCAGTACCGCGGACAGGGCCTGAGCGTGGTCGAGGCGGTCGTCGAGGGCGGCCGTCACCGGCTCCGCCCGATCCTGATGACGGCCCTGGCGACCATCTTCGCGCTGCTGCCGATGGCGCTGGGCATCACCGGCGAGGGCGGCTTCATCGCCCAGCCGCTCGCGGTCGTGGTGATCGGCGGTCTGGTGACCTCGACGCTGCTGACCCTGCTGCTCGTGCCGACGCTGTACGCGATGGTGGAGCTGCGCAAGGAGCGCCGCGCGAAGAAGAAGGCGGCGAAGCGCGGCGCGGCCCCGGGGGGCACCCCGGCCGCCGAGCCCGCCCCGGACCCGGAGCCGGCCGGCGTCTGACGTCCGACCGGGTTCGAGGAGTACGGACCTCACCGCCCCGGAGCAGCCACTGCTCCGGGGCGGTGCTGTGCTCGAAAGCCTTACGTGGGCCGGCCGCGGCTCGCATACTGGCGGTATGGAGTTCGTCGTCTTCATGACCCTGCCCGGAGTGGTCCTTCTGCTGACCGCGCTGGCCTTCGCCGACCAGTTGCTGCTGCGGGCCGGACGGGCCGGTGTGCTGCCGTGGCGCAACGGCGCGCGTCAGGGACAGGTGTCGGCGACCGGGTTCGAGCAGTTGCACGCGAGCCTGTCGCCGGGAAAGCAGACCGAGTTGAAGGAGCGGCAGTCGGCACTGGTGATGCGGGACGACGAGGACGACGGCGCGCCGCCCCACCGCACGACGGTGGACCTGGACGGAGGGACCGCCGTCGTCCGGATCCCCCGGACCGGCCCGTAGCAGCCGACCCGCTCGCTACGGCAGGGCCAGCATCCGCTCCAGTGCCAGCTGGGCGAAGTCCGCGGTCTCCTTGTCGACCTGGATGCGGTTGACCTCGTTGCCCTCGGCCAGCGACTCCAGCGTCCAGACGAGATGCGGCAGATCGATACGGTTCATGGTCGAGCAGAAGCAGACGGTCCTGTCGAGGAAGACGATCTCCTTGTCCTCCGCGGCGAAACGGTTCGCCAGCCGCTGGACCAGGTTCAGTTCCGTACCGACCGCCCACTTCGAGCCCGCGGGCGCCGCCTCCAGCGTCCTGATGATGTATTCGGTCGAGCCGACATGGTCAGCCGCCGACACGACCTCGTGCTTGCACTCGGGGTGCACCAGGACGTTCACCCCCGGGATCCGCTCCCGTACCTCCTGGACGGAGTCCAGCGAGAACCGGCCGTGCACGGAGCAGTGTCCGCGCCACAGGATCATCTTCGCGTTCCGCAGCTCCTCGGCGGTGAGACCGCCGTTCGGCTTGTGCGGGTTGTAGAGGACACAGTCCTCCAGGGAGAGCCCGAGCTCCCGCACCGCGGTGTTGCGCCCGAGATGCTGGTCGGGCAGGAAGAGCACCTTGTCGCCCTGCTCGAAGGCCCAGTCGAGCGCGCGCTCGGCGTTCGAGGACGTGCAGATCGTGCCGCCGTGCTTGCCGGTGAAGGCCTTGATGTCGGCCGAGGAGTTCATGTACGAGACGGGCACGACCCGCTCGGCTATACCGGCCTCGGTCAGTACGTCCCAGCACTCCGCGACCTGCTCGGCCGTGGCCATGTCGGCCATGGAGCAGCCGGCGGCCAGATCCGGCAGGACGACCTTCTGGTCGTCGGAGGTGAGGATGTCCGCCGACTCGGCCATGAAGTGCACACCGCAGAAGACGATGTACTCGGCGCCGGGCCGCGCCGCCGCGTCCCTGGCGAGCTTGAAGGAGTCCCCGGTGACATCCGCGAACTGGATGACCTCGTCGCGCTGGTAGTGGTGGCCGAGGACGAACACCTTGTCGCCGAGCTTCTCCTTGGCCACGCGGGCCCGCTCCACCAGGTCCGGGTCGGACGGGGAGGGCAGATCGCCGGGACACTCCACGCCCCGTTCACTGCGCGGGTCGGCCTCGCGGCCGAGCAGCAGCAGGGCGAGGGGCGTCGGCTGGACGGCGAGATCCTGTCGGGTCTGGGCGGTGGTCACGTCACGCACCCTTTCTTCTCTGCGAGCGAGTCTTCTCTGCGAACGAGTCTGCGAAGCCTTTTCGTCTATTTGACGTTATCTATCATAACCTCTTTCATGTCACTTTGACGATGGCGATAGCGTCGATGTGACGCATTCCAGGCACGGCCGTCCGCTGACGATTCGCGAGCCGGTGTGCGAGCATGAAGAAGGCAAAAAGACACGCGCGAGGGCCCGGAATGAATCCGCGGCCGAGCCGGTTGCACTGTCGGCAAGTAGTCCGTACAACCCGGGAGAGAAGCAGATGTCCGTATCGGACGACACCACCATCGTGAGCGACGGCATCCTCCTGTCCGACGCCGCCGCGGGCAAGGTCAAGGCCCTGCTGGACCAGGAAGGCCGGGACGACCTCGCACTGCGGGTCGCCGTTCAGCCCGGCGGCTGCTCCGGCCTGCGTTACCAGCTCTTCTTCGACGAGCGCTCGCTCGACGGGGACGTCGTCAAGGAGTTCGGCGGGGTCAAGGTCGTCACCGACCGGATGAGTGCTCCGTACCTCGGCGGCGCCTCCATCGACTTCGTCGACACCATCGAGAAGCAGGGCTTCACGATCGACAACCCGAACGCGACGGGCTCCTGCGCCTGCGGCGACTCCTTCAGCTAGGCCTTTTCAGCTGGGTCGCTCTGTCAGCCGGGTCATCGCGGACAGAGAGACCCAGCGGACAGAGAGACCGAGCGGACAGAGAAAGGCGGCGGTCCCCCCTCGGGCCCGCCGCCTTCCCCGCGCGTACCCGGCCGGGCACGCACGTCTCCAGGCTCTGCCGCCGTCCTCAGCCCAGCGGCACCGGCTCGCCCGTCACCGCGTCGACCACCCGGCGCTCGCCCAGCGGCCTCTCCAGCGTCACCTTCGCCGTCTGTGCCTTGGCCATCGCCACACAGACCTGGTCCGGGCCGGACGACGTGTGGGAGATCCGCACCTTCACGGCCGTACCGCTCTCGTCCGCGTGCGCCCTGTACGTACCGCACACGCCGCCCAGGAAGCGCAGGGACAGGGTCCGCCCGTCCGCGCCGTACGACATCAGGCCCGGGTCGCCCTGCTTCGGCTCCGGCTCCTGCTTCGGTTTCGATTCCGGCGCGCTCTTCGCCAGGGACTCCGGAGCCACCGCGACCTGGACGAGCGTGTTCGACGGAGCGCCGCCGCCGGGCACCACCTCGAACAGCCAGGCCGGTACGAGCGCCTCACGCCCCTCCACCGTCCGCAGCGCCAGACCGAAGACCGCCCTGTCGATCTCCACCGGCTCCGCGCCGACCGCGCCCGACGGCTCGCACCGGGCCGCCGCTGTCCCGTCCTCCAGCGGCATCGCGGTGGCGCAGTCGACGGCCGGGCCAGGGCCGCCCAGCCCGGCGGACGCCTTGTTCAGCTCCTTCAGCGCCTCTTCCGCGCCGATCACCGGATAGGTCTCACCGCGCTCCGGCGGCTTCAACTGGCCGGTGCCGCCGACCACTTGGCCGTCCGCGCCGATCTGGATCCCGGTCGACCAGCCATAGGTGGGCAGCCCGCCGATCACCGGGTCGGCGTTCACCACCCGTACCGCGCCCATCAGTTGAGCGGCGTCGAGGTCCGCGTCGCTCTGGCCCAGCGCCTTGAGCACAGGGGCCGCCGCCCGCTTGGCCGCCGCCTCGCTCACGGCACCGCCCGCGGTGGCGCCCGTAGCACCCACGCCCGTACCGTCCACGCCCGTACCGCCCACGCTCGGGCAGGTCTTCTTGCCCTTGAGGCAGTTGTCACCGCCCGAGGGGCCGAAGCCGTCACCGCCCGCCGCGGGCCCGAAGCGGTCGAAGGTCCAGGTCCCCGGTGCCCGCGTGGTGACCCGGAGCAGCGGTCCCGAACCGTCCTTCTCCGTACCGGCCTTCCAGAACGTACCGTCGGAACGCGGGGGGCCGGCCACCCCGAGCGCCTCGGCCAGCCGGGCCACCTCGTCCGCCGTGACCACTCCGCCCACCCGGTGGACGGAGGCCGTGGCAGGACCGTCGGGCAGTTCGCCCCTGGCGCGGTAGCTGAATCCGCCCGGATCGGGCTCGCCCGGCGCGATACCGAGCGGCGGCGGGATGCGGTCGCCTCCCGGCGTACCGCTCCCGCCGCCCGTGTCGTCCGCGCCGCCGCCGAAGGCACTCGTGGCGAAGTACGCGCCACCGCCTCCGGCGATCAGTACCGCCGCCGCCACCGTGGCGACGAGCGGAGCACGCCGCCGGCGCGGGCGGTCTGTGCTGTTCCCTGGGCGTTCCGTACTGGTCACCGCTGTACCCCCTTGAGCCGTTCCCCCGTATGACATCGGTGGGACGGAAGCGAGGAGCGAGCGGTTCCCCGCCCGGAGCGGTGCGATTCGGTCCATGGGAACCGTACGCACGGTCCGGCTCATGGGGAAAGACCTACTATCGGGTAAAATCTGACCTTAGGTGGGGCGCCCCTCGAACCGGTAGCGTGAACCGTCAACCGTTCTCCTTCATCAGGAGCGTTCACGCCGTGCGAATCGCAGTCACCGGCTCCATCGCCACCGACCATCTGATGACCTTCCCCGGCCGCTTCGCCGACCAGTTGGTCGCCGAACAGCTCCACACGGTCTCCCTCTCCTTCCTCGTCGACAACCTCGAGGTGCGCAGGGGAGGCGTCGGAGCGAACATCTGCTTCGGCATGGGCCAGCTCGGCACCCGTCCTCTTCTGGTCGGCGCGGCCGGCGCGGACTTCGACGAGTACCGCGCCTGGCTCGACCGCCACGGAGTGGACACGGCCTCGGTCCGGATCTCCGAGGTCCTGCACACGGCCCGGTTCGTCTGCACGACGGACGCCGACCACAACCAGATCGGCTCCTTCTACGCGGGCGCGATGAGCGAGGCCCGCCAGATCGAGCTGAAGAAGGTCGCCGACCGGGTCGGCGGACTCGACCTGGTGCTGATCGGCGCGGACGACCCCGAGGGCATGCTGCGCCACACCGAGGAGTGCCGTACCCGCGGGATCCCGTTCGCCGCCGACTTCTCGCAGCAGATCGCCCGTATGGAGGGCGAGGAGATCCGCACGCTGCTCGACGGCGCGACCTATCTCTTCTCCAACGAGTACGAGAAGGGGCTCATCGAGTCCAAGACCGGGTGGAGCGACGCGGAGATCCTCTCCAGGGTCGGCCACCGGGTCACGACCCTCGGCAAGCAGGGCGTCCGTATCGACCGTGTCGGCGAGGAGCCGATCCTGGTCGGCTGCCCGGAGGAGGACACCAAGGCCGACCCGACGGGTGTCGGCGACGCCTTCCGCGCCGGTTTCCTCTCCGGACTCTCCTGGGGCGTCGGGCTGGAGCGCGCGGCCCAGATCGGCTGCATGCTCGCGACGCTCGTCATCGAGACCGTGGGCACGCAGGAGTACACCCTGCGCAGGAACCACTTCATGGAGCGCTTCACCAAGGCGTACGGCCACGACGCGGCGGCCGAGGTCCAGGCCCATCTGCCCGAGACGGCCGCGCCCGAAACGACGCTCGACTAGAGCCTGTTTCGGCCGGAAAAGGCCCGAGCGCGCTACGAGATCCGGCGGACCACATAGGCGACACCGTGGTCCGCCGGCCGCTCCCCGAGATACTCCTGACCGCGCATCTCGCACCACGCGGGAATGTCCAGCCGCGCCGCCTCGTCGTCCGACAGCACCGTCACCGTCCCGCCCACCGGCACCTCGCCGAAGATCTTGGCCAGCTCGATCACCGGGATCGGGCACCGTCTGCCGAGCGCGTCCACGACCCGGCCGGGGCCTGGCGCCGGCGTCCCGCCCGGCCCGGCGGGGGAGACCGGGGCGCCGAGCTTCTCGCGTACCCCGGACACCGCCCCGGGCAGCACCTCCAGGAACCGGTCCACATCGGCCTCCGGTGTGCCGAGGGGGAGCGAGACCCGGACGTTCCCCTCCGACAGCACCCCCATCGCCCGCAGCACATGGCTCGGGGTCAGGGTGCTGCTCGTACAGGACGAGCCCGAGGAGACGGAGAAGTCCGCGCGGTCCAGCTCGTGCAGCAGCGCCTCTCCGTCGACATAGAGACAGGAGAAGGTGACGAGATGGGGCAGCCGGTGCTTCGGATCGCCCACCACCTCGACATCCGGCACCAGTTCGGGCACCCGCGCCCTGATCCGGTCCACCAGCGCCCGCAGCCGCGCCGCCTCGTCCACCGCCTCGGCGCGCACCGCCCGCAGCGAGGCCACCGCCGCCACCACGGCCGGGATGTTCTGGAAGCCCGGCACGCGCCCCGACTCCCGTTCATCGGTGGGTCCTTGAGGGGCGAACCGGACGCCCTTGCGTACGGCCAGCAGCCCGACCCCGGACGGACCGCCCCACTTGTGCGCGCTCGCCGTCAGCAGCGACCAGGCGCCCTCCACCGGACCCCAGCCCAGCGACTGCGCCGCGTCCACCAGCAGCGGGACTCCCCGGCTCCGGCAGGCCTCGGCGACCGCGGCCACCGGCTGCTCCGTCCCCACCTCGTGGTTGGCGGACTGGAGACAGGCCAGCGCGGTGTCCTCGCGCAGGGCCCCGGCGTACTCCTCCGGCGCCACCGCTCCGTAACGGTCCACCGGCACCTCGGTCACCGCGCCGCCCGTCGCCGCCTCATGGGCCGACGCGGCGTGCAGCACCGAGGAGTGCTCCACCGAGGAGACCACGAGACGCCGCCCGGTCCGCCGCCGCCCCGAGAGCGCGCCGGACATCCCGGAATGCACGGCGTACGTCCCCGAAGGGGTGAAGGCCAGCTCGTCGGGACGGCAGCCGACCGCCTCCGCGGCGGCCTCCCGCGCCGCGTTCAGCAGCATCACGGCCCGCCGCCCCTCGCGGTACAGCCGGGCGGGGTCCGCCCACCCCTCGTCGAGGGAGGCCTGGAGGGCCTGCCGGGCGACGGGATGCAGCGGGGCGGAGGACGCGACGTCGAAGTAGGGCACACCGCCACGCTAGTACGTCCTCCCGGGGGGCCCGGTCGGCCCGGCGGAAGAGGCGGGGCGCGGAGCGGCGGAAGCGGACCGAAGGTGTCCCGAAGGCGGCCGGGAAGCGGCCCGGAGGCGGCCCGGAAGCGGTCCGGAGGTGGGCATTCCACCCCTTCGGGGTGCGGGGCGGCGCGTTGGGCACCCTCCCCGCACGGCCCCAAAACGAGTCCAGTAGGGTTTGGTCCGCATAAACATCCAAACCCCTGCCCGCGTCAGGGCCGGCGACCGACCAGCGAGACGGCCGCGGCCGGCCGCGCGGGCGAGACTCTCGGGAAGGCGCTACGTGAGTCCCAACGGCTCCGACCGCTCGTCGCGGCGCCCGATGCGGCGGAAGCTGCCGCAGGTGCTGACTGCGGGCCTGATCCTCGCGACCGCCACCGGTTGCACATACAAGGACTTCCCCCGCCTCGGAATGCCCACCCCAGTGACGGAAGAGGCTCCCCGGATCCTCTCCCTCTGGCAGGGCTCGTGGGCGGCAGCGCTCGTCACGGGCATCCTGGTATGGGGTCTGATCCTGTGGAGCGTCATCTTCCACCGGCGCAGCCGCACCAAGGTGGAAGTCCCTCCGCAGACCCGGTACAACATGCCCATCGAGGCGCTGTACACCGTGGTCCCGCTCATCATCGTCTCGGTGCTCTTCTACTTCACCGCACGTGACGAGTCGAAGCTCCTCTCCCTCTCCGAGAAGCCGGCCCACACCGTGAACGTGGTCGGCTACCAGTGGAGCTGGGGCTTCAACTACATCGAGAACGTGGACGGCAACCCGTCGACGGGCAACACGGTTCCCAAGGAACTCGACGCCATTCCCGACCGGTTCACGAAGCAGTTCCCCAAGGGTGCCGAGGGCGTCTACGACGCCGGTGTCCCGGGTCAGCGCAACCCCCAGACCGGCAACCCGGGTCCGACCCTGTGGCTGCCCAAGGGGGAGAAGGTCCGGTTCATCCTGACATCGCGTGATGTCATCCACTCCTTCTGGGTGGTGCCGTTCCTGATGAAGCAGGACGTCATCCCGGGGCACACCAACTCCTTCGAGGTGACCCCCAACCAGGAGGGCACCTTCCTGGGCAAGTGCGCCGAGCTGTGCGGCGTCGACCACTCGCGGATGCTCTTCAACGTCAAGGTGGTCTCTCCGGAGCGCTACCAGAAGCACCTGGAAGAGCTGGCCGAGAAGGGCCAGAACGGCTACATCCCGTCTGGCATCGCACAGACGGATCCGGCCAAGAACGCGGAGACGAACAAACTGTGAGCATCCTCAACGAACCCCAGGGTGCCGCCGCAGCAGCAGAGGACTCGTACGAGGACGAGCTGCCGGTACGGCGCAAGCAGCCGGGCAATGTCGTCGTGAAGTGGCTGACCACCACCGATCACAAGACGATCGGCACGATGTACCTGGTCACGTCGTTCGTGTTCTTCTGCATCGGCGGTCTGATGGCGCTCTTCATGCGCGCCGAGCTGGCCCGTCCCGGCACGCAGATCATGTCGAACGAACAGTTCAACCAGGCGTTCACGATGCACGGCACGATCATGCTGCTGATGTTCGCGACGCCGCTGTTCGCGGGATTCGCCAACTGGATCATGCCGCTCCAGATCGGCGCGCCCGATGTGGCGTTCCCGCGCCTGAACATGTTCGCGTACTGGCTGTACCTCTTCGGCTCGATCATGGCCGTCAGCGGCTTCCTCACCCCGCAGGGTGCCGCCGACTTCGGCTGGTTCGCCTACTCCCCGCTGTCGGACGCGGTCCGCTCACCGGGTGTCGGCGCCGATCTGTGGATCATGGGTCTGGCCTTCTCCGGCTTCGGCACGATCCTCGGCTCGGTCAACTTCATCACCACGATCATCTGTATGCGTGCCCCCGGCATGACGATGTTCCGCATGCCGATCTTCACCTGGAACGTGCTGCTGACCGGTGTGCTGGTCCTGCTGGCCTTCCCCGTGCTGGCCGCCGCGCTCTTCGCCCTGGAGGCGGACCGCAAGTTCGGCGCGCACATCTTCGACTCGGCCAACGGCGGGGCACTGCTCTGGCAACACCTCTTCTGGTTCTTCGGCCATCCAGAGGTGTACATCATCGCCTTGCCGTTCTTCGGCATCGTCTCCGAAGTGATCCCGGTCTTCAGCCGCAAGCCGATGTTCGGCTACATCGGTCTGATCGGCGCGACCATCGCGATCGCGGGTCTCTCCGTGACGGTGTGGGCGCACCACATGTATGTGACCGGCGGTGTGCTGCTGCCGTTCTTCTCGTTCATGACCTTCCTGATCGCGGTACCGACCGGGGTGAAGTTCTTCAACTGGATCGGCACCATGTGGAAGGGCTCCCTGTCCTTCGAGACACCGATGCTCTGGACGATCGGCTTCCTGGTCACCTTCACCTTCGGTGGTCTGACCGGTGTGATCCTGGCGTCGCCGCCGATGGACTTCCATGTCTCCGACTCGTACTTCGTGGTGGCGCACTTCCACTACGTCGTCTTCGGCACCGTGGTGTTCGCGATGTTCGCCGGATTCCACTTCTGGTGGCCGAAGTTCACCGGCAAGATGCTCGACGAGCGGCTCGGGAAGATCACCTTCTGGACGCTCTTCATCGGATTCCACGGCACCTTCCTCGTCCAGCACTGGCTGGGCGCCGAGGGAATGCCGCGCCGGTACGCGGACTATCTCGCCTCCGACGGATTCACCGCGCTGAACACCATCTCCACGATCAGCTCGTTCGTTCTCGGTCTGTCGATCCTGCCGTTCCTGTACAACGTCTGGAAGACCGCCAAGTACGGCAAGAAGGTCGAGGTCGACGACCCGTGGGGCTATGGGCGTTCACTCGAATGGGCGACTTCCTGCCCGCCGCCGCGGCATAACTTCCTCACTCTGCCGAGAATCCGTTCGGAATCCCCGGCATTCGATCTGCACCACCCGGAGATCGCCGCGCTCGAACAGCTCGAGAACATCGGGCACGGTTCGGAGCCCGTCCTCGCCGGTGGCAAGGAGGCCGGGAAGTGAAGATCCAAGGCAAGATGTTCCTCTGGCTGGGCGTCTTCATCCTCGCCGCCGCCGTGCTGTACGGCGTGTGGTCGAAGGAGCCGGCCGGTACGACCGCGCTGTTCCTGGCCTTCGGCCTGAGCATCATGATCGGCTTCTATCTGGCCTTCACCGCCCGCCGGGTGGACGCGATGGCCCAGGACAACAAGGAAGCCGATGTCTCGGACGAGGCCGGTGAGGTGGGGTTCTTCGCCCCGCACAGCTGGCAGCCGTTCTCGCTCGCCATCGGTGGCGCGCTGGCCTTCCTCGGGATCGCGATCGGCTGGTGGCTGCTGTACTTCTCGCTGCCGCTGATCCTGATCGGCCTGTGGGGCTGGGTCTTCGAGTTCTACCGGGGCGAGAACCAGAACCAGTAGAACGGTTCGCAGCGCTCCCTGGGGGCCCGCCGTACTCGAACGGAGTATGGCGGGCCCCCGTTTGTACCCGCTCGTCGCGCGCTGAGCGGAAAGATCTTCCTACCGTGTGCTCATGGACCACACGCCACGTCTGCGCGCCGTCCTCACCTGCACTCTGCTGGTCGTGTCCCTCGGGGCGAGCGCCAGCGCGTGCAGCAGTGACGACGGGCCGCACCCGCTCTCCGGGAAGCCGCGCGAAGCCGCCCCGGGGAAGATCGTCTTCAGTACGCCCGCGGGCGCCACCAAGGTCGATCCCAACAAGCCCCTCCAGGTGACCGCCAAGGGTGAGCGGATCACGGACGTCAACGCCGTCGACAAGGCGGGCCACTATCTGGCGGGTGAACTCACCGCCGACGGCCTGCGCTGGCACTCCACGGCACCACTGGCGGCCGGCTCCCAGTACACCGTCAAGGTCGCCACCGAGGACAAGAAGGGCAAGCCGGGCTCGCGGACGCTCACCTTCGAGACCATGCCCGCCAAGCGGACCCTCACGGTCGAGTTCGGGCCCGACGCGGGTGAGTACGGTGTCGGCCAGCCCATCACCGCCACGCTCAGCCAGCCGATCACGGACAAGAAGGCGAGGGATGTGATCGAACGGTCGCTGAAGGTCCGTGCCACCCCCGCGGCGGAGGAGGGCGCCTGGCACTGGGTGGACGACGAGGAGCTGCACTACCGGCCCAAGGAGTACTGGCCCGCGAACGGGAAGGTCACCGCCTACAGCACCCTCCAGGGGGTGAAGATCACCGACAAGGTGTACGGCGGTGCCGTCAAACCGCTCAAGCTGACCACCGGCGACCGGGTGGAGGCCATCGTCGACGCCAGCTCCCACTACATGACCCTGTTCCGCAACGGGGAAGAGGTCACCAGCATCCCGGTGACCACCGGCAAGCCCGGCTTCTCCACCCGTAACGGCATCAAGGTCATCCTGGGCAAGGAGTACTTCGTACGGATGCGCGGTACGAGCGTCGGCATCGGCGGCGGTGAGGGCTACGACCTCCCCGTGTACTGGGCGACCCGGGTCACCTGGAGCGGTGAGTACGTGCACGCCGCGCCCTGGTCCGTGGGCTCGCAGGGATCCGCGAACGTCAGCCACGGCTGTGTCGGTATGTCCACCGCCAACGCGGCCTGGTTCTTCGAGAACGTGCAGGAGGGCGATCTCGTCCAGGTGATCAACAGCGCCGGCGACTACATGGAGGACTTCGGCAACGGGTTCGGCGACTGGAACGTGGACTGGGAGGACTGGCGCGAGGGCAGCGTCCTGCTGGCCGGGACGAGGGAGGGCACCAGCCCCGCCGACCCGGCCCGCCTCCGCCCCCTGGTCTGAAACACGGTCCGTCGGCCGGACAGCCTTCAACGGACAACCAGGTCCTGCCGCCCCTCACAGGCGGCAGGACCTGGCCCGTTCCGGACCTCGGGACCTACGCGCTGATGGCGAGGCGGTGGCGCAGCAGGGCGGCCAGGGCGTCCGCGAAGCCGACCGGTTCGACCGGCAGGGTCACCGCCGCGTCCGCGCGGCTCCAGGTGGCCAGCCAGGCGTCCTGCGGGCGCCCCATGAGCAGCAGCACGGGCGGGCAGTTGAAGATCTCGTCCTTGATCTGCCGGCAGACGCCCATCCCGCCCGCGGGGACCGTCTCGCCGTCCAGTACGCAGACGTCGATCCCGCCCCGGTCGAGCTGCTTCAGCAGGGCGGGCAGGGTCGCGCACTCCAGGAACTCGACGGGCGGTACGTCGGCGGCCGGCCGGCGTCCCGCTGCCAGCCGGACCTGCTCGCGGGTGTTCGCGTCGTCGCTGTAGACCAGCACCGTGGCGGTCGGCTGCATTGTTCCTCCGTGACATCAGTGTCTGCGAGGGCTCCAGGGCTCCGTCGCCCTGAACCGATGCGCGGATGCTACTCCGTCGGAGACCGAGTCAGCACGGGTACGTACGTCGTTCGCCGACCCGTTCGAGCTGGGCACACTCCACGGACACACCGAACGGCACCCCCCGGAGTCAGGGCGGGATAAGCGACCGACATAATGTCGGTCGTGGCGACAGCAACGACAGTAGAAACCGGGCACGCGCACCCGTCGGTCAACCGGCCGAACCTCACCAGCGTCGGAACCATTATTTGGCTGAGTTCCGAGCTGATGTTCTTCGCGGCCCTCTTCGCGATGTACTTCACCCTGCGATCGGTGATGGGCGCGGCGCACTGGAAGGAGATGGCGTCGGCCCTGAACATCCCGTTCTCGGCGACGAACACCACGATCCTGGTGCTCTCCTCCCTCACCTGCCAGCTCGGCGTCTTCGCCGCGGAGCGCGGGGATGTGAAGAAGCTCCGCTCCTGGTTCGCGATCACGTTCGTGATGGGTGCGATCTTCATCGGCGGTCAGGTCTTCGAGTACACCGAGCTTCTGAAGAAGGACGGCCTGTCGCTGTCCTCCGACCCGTACGGCTCGGTGTTCTATCTGACGACCGGCTTCCACGGGCTGCACGTGACGGGAGGTCTGATCGCGTTCCTGCTGGTTCTGGGCAGGACCTACGCGGCCAAGAGGTTCACCCACGAGCAGGCAACCGCCGCCATCGTCGTGTCCTATTACTGGCACTTCGTCGATGTCGTCTGGATCGGCCTCTTCGCCACCATCTACTTGATCAAGTAGCCGGGTCCCGTGCCCGAAGCGCACACAATCCAGAAACACCGACGCAGAAGATCCTGACACCGGGGTAATCCGTGAAAAAGCTCTCCGCACGACGACGCCATCCGCTGGCGGCGGTCGTCGTCCTACTCCTCGCACTGGCGGCCACCGGGGGGCTGTACGCCGCGTTCGCGCCCGCGGGCACGGCACAGGCTGACGAGACCTCCCAGTCCCTCGCCATCGAGGAGGGCAAGAAGCTCTACTCCGTCGGCTGCGCAAGCTGCCACGGAACCGGCGGTCAGGGCAGCAGCGACGGCCCGCCCCTGGTCGGCGTCGGCTCCGCCGCCGTGGACTTCCAGGTCGGCACCGGCCGTATGCCCGCGCAGCAGCCCGGCGTGCAGGTGCCGAAGAAGAAGGTCATCTACTCGCAGGCCGAGATCGACCAGCTCGCCGCGTACATCGCGTCCCTCGGCGCCGGTCCGATCATCCCGACCGGGAACCAGTACGACCCCGCCGGCGCGGATGTCGCCAGGGGTGGCGATCTCTTCCGCACCAACTGCACCCAGTGCCACAACTTCACCGGCGAGGGTGGCGCACTGACGAACGGCAAGAGCGCACCGAATCTTGAGGGTGTGAGCCCGAAGCACATCTACGAGGCCATGCAGACCGGCCCGCAGAACATGCCTTCGTTCCCCGACTCGACGATGCCGGAGCAGCAGAAGAAGGACATCATCGCGTACATCCAGGCGGTGAACGGAGAGAAGGCCGCGAGCCCCGGCGGTCTGAAGCTGGGTGGCCTCGGCCCCGTCAGCGAAGGTCTCTTCGGCTGGATCGTCGGTCTGGGTGTTCTGATCGCAGCCGCCGTCTGGGTCGCGGCCCACACCGCTAAGGCCAAGAAGTCATGAGTAGCCAAGAAGAGTTTCCAGAGAAGAACCTGCCGAGCGAGCAGGGCGACGCGCACGGCGCGGTCGAGCGTACGGACGACCCGTTCGCCGACCCGGGACTGCCGGCCCACCGGCCCCGTATACAGGACATCGACGAGCGGGCCGCCAAGCGGTCCGAGCGTACGGTGGCGCTGCTGTTCCTGCTGTCGATGGTGGCGACCGTCGCGTTCATCGCCTCGTTCGTGGCGTTCCCGGTCAGCAAGATCGTCTACATCTTCCCGCTGGGCCATGTCAGCATCCTGCACTTCTCGCTGGGTGTGACCCTCGGCATCGCCCTGTTCTGCATCGGCGCGGGCGCGGTCCACTGGGCCCGGACGCTGATGTCGGACGTCGAGGTGGCGGACGACCGCCATCCGATCGAGGCGCCGCCCGAGGTCAAGGCGAAGGTCCTGTCGGACTTCGCGGCCGGTGCGGCGGAGTCCGGCTTCGGCCGGCGCAAGCTGATCCGCAACACGATGTTCGGTGCGATGGCGCTGGTGCCGCTCGCCGGTGTGGTGCTGCTGCGCGACCTCGGTCCGCTGCCCGAGAAGAAGCTCCGCTCGACGCTGTGGGCCAAGGGCAAGCAGCTCATCAACATGAACACGAATCAGCCGCTGCGTCCCGAGGACGTGGTGGTGGGCTCGCTCACCTTCGCCATGCCGGAGGGCCTGGAGGAGCACAGCGAGGACTTCCAGAAGCAGATCGCCAAGGCGGCCCTGATGATCGTCCGGATCCAGCCGGACGAGATCAAGGACAAGCGTGAACTCGACTGGTCCCACCAGGGGATCGTGGCGTTCTCCAAGATCTGCACCCATGTCGGCTGCCCGATCAGCCTGTACGAGCAGCAGACGCACCATGTGCTCTGCCCGTGCCACCAGTCCACCTTCGACCTCTCCGACGGCGCCCGCGTCATCTTCGGCCCGGCCGGTCACCCCCTTCCGCAGCTGCGGATCGGTGTGAACGCGGAGGGCAACCTCGAGGCGCTCGGCGACTTCGACGAGCCCGTCGGTCCTGCCTTCTGGGAGCGCGGATGAGTACCAGCACTGCTACGGACGACAAGAACCGCAAGGCCCCCGCGGGTGAGCGGGTCGCCGACTGGGCGGACGGCCGGCTGGGGATCTACTCCCTGGCCAAGGCCAATATGCGGAAGATCTTCCCGGACCACTGGTCCTTCATGCTCGGCGAGATCTGCCTCTACAGCTTCATCATCATCATCCTCACGGGTGTGTATCTGACGCTGTTCTTCCACCCCTCGATGAACGAGGTGGTGTACCACGGCAGTTACGTCCCGCTCCAGGGCGTGACGATGTCGGAGGCGTACGCCTCGACGGTGGACATCAGCTTCGACGTCCGCGGCGGTCTGCTGATCCGGCAGATCCACCACTGGGCCGCGCTGATCTTCCTCGCGGGCATGCTCGTCCACATGATGCGCGTGTTCTTCACGGGCGCGTTCCGCAAGCCGCGTGAGATCAACTGGCTGTTCGGCTTCCTGCTGTTCGTCCTGGGCATGTTCACCGGGTTCACCGGCTACTCGCTCCCGGACGACCTGCTCTCCGGCACCGGCGTCCGCTTCATGCAGGGCGCGATCCTGTCGGTGCCGGTCGTCGGCACGTATCTCTCGATGTTCCTGTTCGGCGGGGAGTTCCCCGGCGGCGACTTCGTGGCCCGGTTCTACTCGGTCCATATCCTGCTGCTGCCCGGCATAATGCTGGGACTGGTCGTGGCCCATCTGATCCTGGTCTTCTACCACAAGCACACGCAGTTCGCGGGCCCCGGCCGGACGAACAAGAACGTCGTGGG
Source organism: Streptomyces sp. NPDC055025 (assembly GCF_053608565.1). NCBI lineage: Bacteria > Bacillati > Actinomycetota > Actinomycetes > Kitasatosporales > Streptomycetaceae > Streptomyces > Streptomyces sp. NPDC055025. Next base: position 46,813 of record NZ_JBSGVS010000041.1, on the reverse strand, counting down.
CATGCCGCTGCTGCCGATCTACATGGCCAAGGCCGGAGGCTTCTTCTTCCTGGTCTTCGGGCTCATCACGATCGTCTCCGCCATCGCCACGATCAACCCGATCTGGGCGCTGGGCCCCTACCGACCCGACCAGGTGTCCACCGGAGCCCAGCCCGACTGGTACATGGGCTTCTCCGAGGGACTCATCCGGGTCATGCCCGGCTGGGAGATCAACTTCCTGGGACACACCCTGGTGCTGGGTGTCTTCATCCCGCTGGTGATCTTCCCGCTGGTGCTGGTCGCGATCGCGGTCTACCCGTTCATCGAGGGCTGGGTCACCCGCGACAACCGCGAGCACCACATCCTGGACCGCCCGCGCAACGCGCCGACCCGTACGGCGTTCGGTGTGGCCTGGCTGACGTGGTACTTCATCCTGCTCGTCGGCGGCGGCAACGACCTGTGGGCGACGCACTTCCATCTGTCGATCAACGCGATCACCTGGTTCGTCCGGGTCTTCTTCTTCGTCGGACCGGTCGTCGCCTTCGTCGTCACCAAGCGGATCTGCCTGGGCCTCCAGCGCCGCGACGCGGAGAAGGTGCTGCACGGACGCGAGTCCGGTGTCATCAAGCGGCTGCCGCACGGTGAGTTCATCGAGGTGCACACCCCGCTGGACCAGTCCGATCTGCACAGGCTGACCGCCCACGACCAGCACAAGCCGGCCGAGATCGGCCCGGAGGTCGACGAGAACGGCGTACGGCGCAAGGTCGGCCCGGCCGAGAGGCTCCGGGTGAAGCTGAACAAGGGCTACTACGGCGAGGGCAACCAGATCCCCAAGCCGACGGCCGAGGAGTACAACGAGATCGCCGCCGCGCACGGCCATGGGCACGAGGAGATCACCAGCGGCCACAGCAAGCACTGATCCACCGGTTCGCCACCACCGAGGGCCCCGGCCCGGTCTCCCCGCGAGGGGGACCGGCCGGGGCCCTCGGCGTGGGACCGTCCGTACTGCGGGCATCCGTCCTGCCGGCCGGGCGTACGCCGATAGGCTGGTGGCGCGGGCCTCGTACGGTCCGCACACCCGTCCCGGAACCCACCAGGAGCGAGCATGAGCGCTGTGACCCCCGTCGGAGGCGACACCGTGGCGGACCGCACCTGGCCGGGCGTGCTGAACCCGCTGCTGCGCGGCGAGAGTCTGGGCACGGAGGACACGGCGTGGGCCATGGACCGCATCATGAGCGGCGAGGCCACCGACGCGCAGATCGCCGGGTTCGCGGTCGCCCTGCGGGCGAAGGGCGAGACGGTCGAAGAGGTCTCCGGCCTGGTGCGCGCCATGTACGCGCACGCCAACACCATCGAGGTGCCGGGCCGTACGGTCGACATCGTCGGCACGGGCGGCGACCTCGCCAGGACGGTCAATATCTCCACCATGGCGGCGATCGTCGTGGCGGGCACCGGCGCCAAGGTCGTCAAGCACGGCAACCGCGCCTCCTCGTCGGCGAGCGGTGCCTCGGACGTACTGGAGAAGCTCGGCGTCAATCTGGAGCTGACCCCCCAGCGGGTGGCCGAGGTCGCCGAGGAGGCGGGCATCACCTTCTGCTTCGCGGTGAAGTTCCATCCCGCGCTGCGGTACGCGGCCAAGGCCCGCAAGGAACTCGGCGCCCAGACCACCTTCAACATCCTCGGCCCGCTCACCAACCCGGCGCGGGTCAGGGCCCAGGCGGTGGGTGTGGCGGACGCGCGGATGGCGCCGATCGTCGCGGGTGTGCTCGCCGAGCGCGGAAACTCGTCCCTGGTCTTCCGCGGCGACGACGGCCTGGACGAGCTGACCACCACCGCGACATCACGGGTGTGGGCGGTACGGGACGGCAAGGTCACCGAGGAGGCCTTCGACCCCCGGGACGTGGGCCTGGAACTGGTCCCGGTCGAGGCGCTGCGCGGCGCGGACGCGTCGTACAACGCCGATGTGGCCCGCCGGCTGCTGGCCGGCGAGACCGGCCCCGTACGCGACGCGGTGCTGCTCAACTCGGCGGCGGCGCTGGTGGCCCTGGACCCGACGGACGACCCCCTAGCCCTCCAGCTCGCGGCGGGTATCGCGCGGGCGGCGGAGTCGATCGACTCGGGCGCGGCGGGGCGCACGCTGGAACGCTGGGTGGCGGCGAGCCACCGCGACGCCTAGGCCCTGTACGCCTAGGCCCTGTACGGCTGGGCCCTGTACGGGCCAGGTCCTGTACGGCTCTGGCGCGGGTCGCCTCCCGGTCAGGGGGCCGTGGTGCGGGGTGCGTTGTCGGGGTGGGCCGGTTTTCGAACCGCCCACCCGCCGCGCCCCGCACACGTCCCGTATCGCGGACACCCGTTGGGGCGCGCGGCACCCTGTGCCATAATCTTGGACCAGGTCATGAGTGACAGCGATTAAGGCCCCGGCTCGCTGTCCGGCAACCCTCCGTCCGTGGCGGGGTGCCCCGGGTGAAGACCAGGCCGTGGGCAGCGAGGTCCGCGGCAAGCGCGGACCCCTCGCACCTTGGGGTCCTGGTCCTCAAGGGAGCAGTCTCGTGAGCAAGCGAATGTGCTAGGGCCTGTCCGACAGGCCCCAGGGGTTTTTCGACCCCTTCTTCAGTACGCCTCCATGCGTCGAGGCACCCCCCGTCACCGCCCCCGCGGCTCCGTCGAGCCGTGGTGCCGCCGTGCGGGTTCCTGAAAGCCGTTCCGACTTGTCCCGCCGGGAGATATCGCCATGTCCGCATACCTGAACGCCGCCGCCCCGACCACCGCCACCGCGACCTCCGGCACCGCGACCTCCGGTACCGACCCGCTGCCCGTCCTCGGGCGTGATGTCACCGTGCCGCTCGTCACCGGCGGCGAGGTCAGCTACGCCGCGCTCGACTACGCCGCCAGCGCCCCCGCCCTCCAGCGGGTCTGGGACGACGTGGCCGCGTACGCGCCGTACTACGGCAGTGTCCACCGCGGCGCCGGCTATCTCTCGCAGCTCTCCACCGACCTCTTCGAGAACAGCCGCCGCACGGTCGCGGAGTTCCTCGGCTGCCGCCCCGACGACCAGGTCGTCTTCACCCGCTCGACCACCGACTCGCTGAACCTGCTCGCCGCGGTGCTCCCCGCCGACTGCCAGGTGTTCGTCTTCGAGACCGAGCACCATGCCTCGCTGCTGCCCTGGCGCGAGGCCCGGGTCAGCTATCTGAACGCCCCCCGCACCCCCGCCGAGGCCGTCGCCACCCTGGAGCGGGCGCTCGCGGAGCGTGACCCCCGGGGTCCGGCGCTGGTCTGTGTGACCGGGGCCTCCAATGTGACCGGCGAGCTGTGGCCCGTACGGGAGCTGGCCGCCGCCGCGCACACGCACGGCGCCCGGATCGTGCTCGACGCCGCGCAGCTCGCCCCGCACCACCCCGTGGACATCGCCGGGCTGGATGTCGACTGGGTCGCGTTCTCCGGGCACAAGCTGTACGCGCCCTTCGGCTCCGGGGTGCTCGCGGGCCGTGCCGACTGGCTCCAGGACGCGGAGCCCTATCTCGCGGGCGGTGGCGCCAGCCGCGCGGTGGCCCGGCGGAGCGACGGCGGGGTCGATGTCGCGTGGCACACCACCGCGGCCCGGCACGAGGCCGGTTCCCCCAATGTCATCGGGGTGTACGCGATCGCCGCCGCCTGCCGGGCGCTCACCGAGGCGGGCTTCGACACCCTCGTCGACCGTGAGCGGCGGCTCGTCGCCCGAGTGCGCGCGGGTCTCGCCGAGGTGCCCGAGGTCAGGGTGCTCTCGCTGTTCGGCGACGACGCCCCGCGCGTCGGTGTCCTGTCGTTCGTGGTCGAGGGATGGAACAGCTCGCACTTCGCCGCCGCGCTCTCCGCGGAGTACGGCATCGGTGTACGGGACGGTCTCTTCTGCGCGCACCCGCTGGTGCGGACCCTGCTGGGCACCGACCCGCAGGACCCGGGGGAGTGCGGCGCCCCGGAGGCCGAGCCGGGCGAGCGCTCGCTGAACGCGATCCGGGTCAGCTTCGGCGCCGGCACCCCGGACGAGCACGTGGACCGCTTCGTCCGGGCCGTACGGGAGCTGGTGAGCCAGGGAGCGCGCTGGAACTACCGTACGGAGGACGGCCGTTGCGTCCCGGACCGGGACGGCGCCACGGCCTGACGCACGGAGCCGCAGGCGGCCTTACGCGTCGAGTCCGATGGCGAAGGCCGCTTCGAGGTCGTGCTGTGAGTACGTACGGAACGCCACATGCGTGTCCGTGGCCTCGACACCCTCGATCCTGCTGATCCGGCCGGGGATCACATCCGCCAGATCGTCGTGCCTGGCCACCCGCACCATGGCGATCAGGTCGTACGTACCGGTCACCGAGAAGACCTCGCTGACGCTGTCCAGCGCGGCGATCGACTCCGCGATCTCGGGGATCCGGGCCACGCTGGTCTTGATGAGCACGATCGCGGTGATCACGGTTGACGTTCTCCCTCGGTGGCCGCGGTGTGGTCTCCCACTCTATCGGTACGCCAGTACCGCCCCCAGGCGTAGAGAAACCCGGTGGCGAAGCCCACGAGGTGCGCGAGATAGGCCACGCCGGGACCCGAGCCCGCGCCGCGCGCCGCCAGCCACTGGATCGCGAACCAGAAGATCAGCACGATCCAGGCGGGAAAGCGCAGCGGCAGGAAGAACAGGAACGGGAAGAGGCTGGTGACCCGGGCCTTCGGGAAGAGATAGAGAAAGGCGCCGAGCACCCCCGAGATCGCGCCCGAGGCCCCCACCAGCGTCTGGTCCGAGGCCGCGTTCACCATGGCGTACGTGAGCAGGGCGAAACAGCCGACGGTCAGATAGAAGAACAGGAAGTGCGCCCGGCCCAGCCGTTCCTCCGCCATCGCGCCGAAGACGAACAGAAACAGTATGTTCCCCAGCAGATGCAGCCAGCTTCCATGGACGAAGAGCGCCGTCAGCGGGGTGAACAGGGCGCGTGGGGAACCGCTCAGCAGCTCGACCGGGATGACGCCCCACCGTTCGAAATACAGGCTCTGCGCGTCGAGGAGCGCCTCGCCTCTCCCGTACGCCGGGTTGAACCCCGACGACGGACTGAACAGGAATGCCAGACAGCAGAGGCCGATCAGCGTGTGGGTCACCACCGGTCCGTCGGCCGTCGTCCGCGACGTATTCACCGACAGAGCATGGCTTACCGGGAGTGAAGGGTACAGAGTGCCTCGCCGCTCCCTGGGGTGGCCCGGAGGCCGTAGGGTTGCAAGGAGTACATCCGCTGTTCGACGGCGCGCCGCGGGCGGCGGCGGCAGGGACGACGAAAGAGGACGCATGATGACGACGGTTCCCCAGCCGACGGCCGCCACCCGGTGGCGCTGCACACTGTGCGGCAATCTCACGCGTTTCGACGTGACGCGGTCGTCGAGGGCCGTCGAGTACGTCCATCTGGACCTGGCGGGGGAGCCGAGGGTCGAGGAGCGCGAGGTGGTCAGTGAGACCATCGAGTCGGTGCGCTGCCGGTGGTGCAACGCGGTGGATCAGATCGAGCTGGTGGACAGGCCGGGCGCCGGTTCCTGAGGGAGCCGCCCGAAAGGGTATGGGGTGACGGATGTGGAGCAGGCCGCAAGCGGTGCTGAGCCGGCCGGCGCGGCCGGCGGTGACGCCGCGGAGGCGCTGGACCGCCCGCTCCCGGACGGGGTACGACGCAGGGTCATCGCGCTGGTCTCGGACGCCTTCGGCGGTCTGACCGTCACCGAACTCCCCGCGCAGCTGCGCCAGTACGCCCGGTTCACGCCCAACAGACGGGCCAAGTTCGCCGGTAACGCGATGGCGGCCGCCCTGGAGAGCGATCCGCTGTTCCGGCAGCGGATCGGTGAGCGCATCAGCCACTCCCAGCCGGAGCTGGCCGGGGCCCTGGAGTCGGGGTCGCCGCCGGCCGCCGCGGATCCCGTCGACGTGGCCGCGGCCGCGTATGTGCTCAGGCCCCCCGGATGGGTGAAGTTGGTGGCCGCCGCGGGCGAGGAGGCCCAGCGCGCGGACGCCGAGCGCGCCGACGAGGAGGCCCGGCGCGAACTGGATCGGCTGCGTGAGGAACTGGCCGTGGCCAGGGCGCTGACGAAGAGCGAGACCGAGCGGCTGCGTACGGAACTGGAGTCGGCCCGCAAGGAGGCCGAGTCGCTCCATCGCAAACTGCGCAGTGCCCAGAGCGATGTGAAGCGGGGCGAGGCCGCCCTGCGCCGGGTGCACGCGGAGACCGAGGCGGTCAGGGCCGAGGCCGCCGCCGCGGTGTCGGCCGCGGAGAGCGAGACCCGCCGGATCAAGGCGCGGCTCGGTGAGGCCGAGTCGGCGGTCGAGGCGAGCCGCAGGGCCGCCCGCGAGGGCCGCTCGGTGGAGGACATGCGGCTGCGGCTGCTGCTGGACACCGTGCTGGAATCGGCCCAGGGGCTACGGCGCGAACTGGCGCTGCCGCCCGCCACGGTCCGGCCCGGCGATACGGTCGACGCGGTCGAGCCCGGCCGGATGTCGCCCAAGGACGTGGCGGCCCGCGCGCTCTCCGAGACCGATCCCGCGCTGCTCGACCAGTTGCTCGCGCTGCCGCAGTCGCATCTCATCGTGGACGGCTACAACGTCACCAAGACCGGCTATCCGACGATGCCGTTGGAGAAGCAGCGGCTGCGGCTGCTGGGCGGGCTCGCCATGCTCGCGGCGCAGTCGGGCGCGGAGATGACCTGTGTCTTCGACGGCGCGGAGCTGGCGGCGCCCGTGCTGCTCGCCCCGCCGCGCGGGGTGCGGGTGCTGTTCTCCAAACCGGGTGTGACCGCCGACGAGTTGATCCGTCAGCTCGTCAGGGCGGAGCCGCCGGGGCGGCCGCTGGTGGTGGTCTCCACCGACCGTGAGGTCGCGGACGGAGTGGCTCTGGCCGGCGCCAGACCCGTCGCGTCCGCCTTGTTGCTGAAGCGGCTTTCGCGCATCTAGTCAACTTGTGGGATCAATGCCCGAATTAAGGGCCTTTTTCTGGGGCGTAGCGTCAAATGTCCATCACTGCCTGTGTAGCGTCTGTAAATAATGCGCGTCCTGACGGAGATTTTCCTTGTCAGGATTTGAACTGATCACAAGAAGGTCACTATGGTCAGGCGTCGAACCTTCGCGCGGTTGATCACCCACCCGGGGTGACAGCGAAGGAACCGCCGATTTCATGCAGTTCAGCCCAGCTGGCAGGGGTATGGGACGTATGGAGCCGGGGCCCTGTGTCCCCCATGGCCCGGTAGGCGGCTGAGGAAGAAGGAGCTCGCCTCCGTGGCGTCCCACCGTCGTCCCAAGCAGCCGAGCCGCGCCCGTGTGACCGTGCTCACCGCGACCGCTGCCGCCGCTGTCGCCCTGACCTCCCAGGCCGCTCAGGCCGCTCCGCAGCCGAGCAAGAGCGACGTCAAGGAGAAGGTCGACAAGCTTTACGAGGACGCCGAGAAGGCCACCGAGAAGTACAAGGGCGTGGAGGAGCAGCAGACCAAGCTGGAGAAGGAGGTCGACGCCCTCCAGGACAAGGTCGCCCGCGGTCAGGACGAGCTGAACGACCTCCGCGACAGCCTCGGTTCGATGGCCAGCGCCCAGTACCGCACCGGCGGTATCGACCCCGCCGTGCAGCTCTTCCTCTCCTCGGACCCGGACAGCTATCTGGAGAAGGCGTCCACGCTCGACCAGGTCAGCGCCCAGCAGGCCGAGTCGCTGCGGCAGATCCAGGAGAAGCAGCGCCTTCTGGCGCAGCAGCGCCAGGAGGCCCAGACCAAGGTCCAGGACCTCGACGAGACCCGCAAGGAACTGCGCGCGAAGAAGGACCAGGTCCGCGAGAAGCTCGCCGAGACGCAGAAGCTGCTCAACACGCTCACCGCCCAGGAGCGCGCTTCGATCGCCGAGGACGAGTCCCGCGCCAACCGCGCCAGTTCCCGCGCGGACCTCGGCAACGCGGTGCCCGCCTCGCAGCGCGCGTCGGCCGCCTTCGCCGCCGCCCAGGGCAAGATCGGCACGCCGTACGTCTACGGCGCCTCCGGCCCCAGCTCCTTCGACTGCTCCGGGCTCACCTCGTGGGCGTACGCCCAGGCCGGTGTCTCCATACCCCGTACGTCCGAGGCTCAGGCCAACGCCGGTACGCGGCTGGGCATGAGCCAGCTCCAGCAGGGCGACCTGGTCATCTTCTACGGCGACCTGCACCACGTCGGTTTCTACGCGGGCAACGGCCAGGTGCTGCACGCCCCCAAGCCGGGTGCCAGCGTGCGCTACGAGTCGATCAACAACATGCCGTTCCAGTTCGGCGTACGTATCTGAGGTTTCATGCCGGGATTCCCCGTCCGGGGCTCCGCCGCACTCTCTTCCCGCCGCACCCCCTTCCCGCCGGATCCCGGACTCCATGCCCGCCCATTCGGGCGAATTCCCGCACCTCCCGCTGACGCCGCGCCCCGCCGATGACCTGTGGTCTACGGCGGGGCGTCACTTTGTGTGCGCGGGGCGGTCGTTGGCCGCTCCGTGATCGCCCGGCTACTGTCTGCTCCCGCGGCTCAGGCCAGTGGTCCGCCCGTCGGGCGGCCGGGGGCCGCGTCAGTGCGTTCAGCGGAAGGAAGTGCGGCCTCCTGTGGTGTCCCATCGCCGTCCCTCACACTCCGGCCCCCTGGTTTCCCGCGGGGGCGCGGCCGTGGCCCTGTCCGCCGCGGCGGCCACGGCGGCCGCGGCCCTCGGAGCGGTCCCGGCGGGCGCCGACCCGCGGCAGTCGCCCGAGGAGACCCGGGCCACGGTCGACCGGCTCTACGAACAGGCCGAGAAGGCGACCGAGCAGTACAACAAGGCGACCGAGCGGGTGGACCGGCTGCGCGCGCTGGTGGACCGGGCGCAGGACAGCGCGGCGCGCGGCCAGGGGAGCGTCAACCGGATGCGCGGAGCGCTCGGTTCGGTCGCCGGCGCCCAGTACCGCTCCGGCGGGATCGATCCCGCCCTCGCCCTGCTGCTCTCCTCCGACCCCGACAGCTATCTCGACAGGGCCTCCGTACTGGACCGGGTCGGCGAACGCCAGTCCGGTGCGCTGAGAGAACTCAAGCAGGCCCAGCGGAGACTGGGACAGGTACGTATGGAAGCCGCCCGCGATCTCACCGAGCTGGAGCGCAGCAGGGCCGTCGTCGCCCGGCACAAGCGCACCGTCGAGGGGAAGCTCGCGCAGGCGCGGCGGCTGCTGAACTCCCTGCCCGCCGCCGACCGGGAGTCCTACGACCGGGCCTCCCGCTCCGGCCGCGGCGGACCGGCCACGCTCTCCGGCGGCGGACCGGCCTCCGCGCGGGCCTCCGCCGCGATGCTCGCCGCCCAGCGCGCGGTGGGCCGGCCCTATGTGTGGGGCGCCAACGGGCCCTCGGGCTTCGACTGTTCGGGACTCACGCAGTGGGCGTACGCGCAGGCGGGCGTCGGACTGCCGCGTACCTCCCAGGCGCAGCGGTACGCGGGCAGTCGGGTCCCGCTCTCGGAGGCACGGCCGGGGGATCTCGTGGCGTACCGCGACGACGCGAGCCATATCGCGATGTACGCGGGCAACGGCCAGGTGATCCATGCCCCGTATCCGGGCGCCTCGGTGCGCTACGACCCGGTGGGCATGATGCCCGTCTCCTCGGTCACCCGCGTCTGATCCACCGGTCGCGCTCCTCGGCCGCGCGTCGGGCACACGCGTCCGGTCCCGCTCCCCGGCACACGCGCCCGGTCCCGCTCCCGGGCACGCCGTACGATCGGCGGGGTGGCAGGTCGGGCGCGTACCGCGGCGGGACGGCACGGTACGCGCGGGCGCGCGGCCGTGCTGTGGCTGACCGTGCTCCTGCTGGTGCCGGTCTGGGGCTGTACGGCCCCGGCGAAGGCCCCCGACAGCGCCGCCGCGGCGATCGGGCAGACCCTGGACCGCAGAGCCGCCGCCGTCCTCGACCGCGACGAGCGCGCGTATCTCGCCGTCCTCGACCCCACGGCGACGGCGCTGCGCGCCACCGGCCGCCGTGAGTTCCGGAACCTCGCCGAGGTGCCGCTCGACTCCTGGACGTACCGGCTCACCGATGTCGAGCGCTCCGGTGACCGGGCCACCGTCCGCGCCGAACTGCGCTACGGGCTCGCGGGCTACGACCGCGCTCCGGTGTCCGCGCCGCGCACGCTGGAGCTGACGGAGCGCGCGGGGCGCTGGTATGTGACCGCCGACCGGCCCGGCGAAGGCGCCGCCCAGCAGCTCTGGGAGCAGGGCCCGGTACGGGCCGTACGGGGCGCCCGCAGCCTGGTCCTCGGCGCCGGGCAGGACGACGCGCGGCTGCGCGCGATCGCTGCCACCGCCGACCGGGCCGTCCCGGCCGTCGACGACGCCTGGCCGCGCCCGTGGGCCGGCCGGGCCGTTCTGCTCGTCCCCGGCTCGCTGGAGGCCATGGCGAGGCTCCTGGGGGCCTCCGCGGCCGGTTACCGGGGCATCGCGGCGGTCACCACCGGAATCACCGCCGGGGAGAGTGCCGCCGGCACCGCGCCGGCCGACCGGGTCGTGGTGAACCCCGAGGCGTACGGCTCCCTCTCCGGCTTCGGCCGGGAGATCGTCCTCGCCCACGAGATCACCCATGTCGCGACCCGTACCGCCACCTCGGCCGCCACCCCCACCTGGCTCTCGGAGGGCTTCGCCGACCGGGTCGCGTACCGGGGCACGGACCGTACGGCCGGACAGATCGCCCCCGAACTCCAGCGCGCCGTGCGCGGCGGCGCCGCCCCCGCCGCGCTCCCGGCCGACGAGGACTTCGCCTTCGGCGCCGGCGCCGACCGGCTGGCCAGGGCGTACGAGAGCGGCTGGCTGGCCTGCGAGCTGATCGCCGAGCGCTGGGGCGAGCGGCGGCTGACCGACTTCTACCGCGCGGTGGGCGCGCACGCCGGGCGCGAGGGCGCGGTGGAGAAGGCCCTGCACGATGTCCTGGCCACCACGCCGGAGGACTTCACCGCCCGCTGGCGCGCGTACGCCCGGCAGCGGCTGGGCTGACCCCGGCCGGCTCCGCGCGCTCCGCCGCCCGCCCGCGTGAGCGCGGGACCGTCGCCCGCCAGAGCCGGTGGCACGCGAGGAGGGTCGCGGCGACCAGCAGGCCGTTGCGTACGAAGAGCAGCGCCACCCCCAGCGGATCGCCCCCCACCACATGCGAGAACAGCACCGGGAACTCCAGCAGGGTGACCCCCGTCGCGGCCAGCACCAGCCACCCGGGCAGCGCCATCCGGCTGCCGCGCAGCGTCAGACAGGCGGCGGCCAGACCCACCAGCCAGAGCATGTACTGCGGGCTGATCACCCGGCTCGTGGTGGTGAACAGCAGCACCGCGGCGAAGGCGGCGTCGCAGGGGGTGCTCGCGCCGAACTCGCGCGCCTTGAGCCGCCAGACGAACAGCCAGCCGGCGGCCAGGGCGGTCAGCCCCAGCGCGGCCGTGCTGACCAGCGGGACATACGGTCCGACGAACTCCACGGAGCCGTAGTTGAGCAGCGCCCCGCCGCTCCAGCCGAAGTGCCGCGCCACCTGGAAGACCAGGGCGCCCAGCGACTCGATCTCGGTGCCCCGGTCGCGCTGGAAGGTGAGAAAGGCCAGCGCGCCGGGCATCGCGGCACAGCAGACCACCGTCAGCGCGACGGCCGTGACGGCCGCGGCGGTCCAGGTCCCGCGGGTGTCCCGGCCGCGCGGGGTGCCCACCAGCAGCAGCAACGGCCAGATCTTCAGCAGCGCGCCGAATCCGGCGAGCGCCCCCATCAGCCGGGGTCCGCGCACCCCCGTGAGCAGCGCGGTGACGGCCACCGCCGTCACCATCAGGTCGTACCGCGCGTACGAGGTCGGTCCCAGCAGCGGCACCCCCGCGATCCACACCCACGCGCCCCGGTACGACCGGCCCGTGCCCCGGGCCGCCCGCAGCAGCAGCGCGAAGGCCACCGCGTCACAGAGGAAGGCCAGCACGAAGAAGGCGGCGGCGTAGCCCAGGAACGGCAGGACCGCGGGCGCCAGGATCGGGAGGGCCGCGGCGGGCGGATACTGCCAGGTCACATCGTCCAGCGGATAGGTGCCGGTCCTCAGCACCTCGTACCAGCCCTGGTAGATCACCGAGACATCGCCGGTGACGTCGGGCCCCGGCACGGAGACGACCTTGAAGACACAGAGCAGCAGAACGGCCCTGGTGAGGGTCCACACCGCGACCGGGAGCCGTGTGCCGTGCGTGCCCGCCATGCCCACCTCGTCCGCTTCCTGTGCTTCGCGCGCTTCGTCTGTTCCGTTCCCGGTCGCGGGAGTCATGATGCCGGGCGGGACCGCGCCCGAGCCATCAGGCAGGGCCGTTGGGTACTGTCGGCGGCGATGCGCAAGACATTGATCGTGACCAACGACTTCCCGCCCCGGCCCGGGGGCATCCAGGCGTTCCTGCACAACATGGCGCTGCGCCTGGACCCCGAACGCCTCGTGGTCTACGCCTCGACCTGGAAGCGCGGCAAGGAGGGCGCGGAGGCCACGGCCGCCTTCGACGCCGAGCAGCCGTTCACCGTCGTACGGGACCGTACGACGATGCTGCTGCCGACCCCGCGCGTGACCCGCAGGGCCGTCGGGCTGCTGCGTGAACACGGCTGCGAGTCGGTCTGGTTCGGCGCGGCGGCGCCGCTCGGACTGATGGCCCCGGCGCTGCGCAAGGCCGGTGCGCGCCGGCTGGTGGCCACCACACACGGCCATGAGGCCGGCTGGGCGCAGCTTCCCGCCGCACGGGGGCTGCTGCGGCGGATCGGCGAGTCCACGGACACGATCACCTATCTCGGTGAGTACACCCGCTCGCGTATCGCCGGCGCGCTCACCCCCGAGGCCGCCGCGCGCATGGTGCGGCTGCCGCCGGGCGTCGACGAGAAGGCCTTCCACCCGGGCTCGGGCGGCCCGGCCGTCCGGGAGCGGCTCGGGCTGGTGGACCGGCCCGTCGTCGTCTGTGTCTCACGGCTGGTGCCGCGCAAGGGCCAGGACACGCTGATCCTCGCGCTGCCCGCGATTCTGGCGCGGGTGCCGGACGCGGTGCTGCTGATCGTGGGCGGCGGACCGTACGAGGGCGAGCTGCGCAAGCTGGCGGCCGAGACCGGGGTCACCGGTTCCGTACGCTTCACCGGCGCGGTCCCCTGGGCGGAACTGCCCGCCCACTTCGGCGCGGGCGACGTCTTCGCGATGCCCTGCCGTACGCGGCGCGGCGGTCTGGACGTCGAGGGCCTCGGCATCGTCTATCTGGAGGCCTCCGCCACCGGGCTCCCGGTGGTCGCGGGCGACTCCGGCGGCGCGCCGGACGCGGTGCTGGACGGGGAGACGGGCTGGGTGGTCAGGGGCGGGCCGCCGCAGGTCGCGGCGGAGGAGTCGGCGGAGCGGATCGTCGCCCTGCTGCTCGATCCGGAGCTGCGGAGACGGATGGGGGAGCGGGGACGGGAGTGGGTGGAGGAACGCTGGCGCTGGGACGACTTGGCGTCCGAGCTGCGGGCGCTGCTCTAGGGCCTCTCGTTTGGATCTTGCTGGGCTCCAGCCGGATCCAGACGAAAGACCCTGGGCCCCCGGCCGGGGGCATCGTCCCGGGTCCGGTTCGGCCCGGGACGGCGGGTCCGCGCGAGCCGTCGTGCGCGGGTCCGGACGCGCGCCTCCTACGCCCCGGCCCCGCCCGTCGGTGGGCCCGCGCTCGTCCGCTCAGGTCTGGTACAGCGCCTCGATGTCGTCCGCGAAGTCCTTCGCGACCACATTCCGCTTGAGCTTGAGCGAGGGGGTGATGTGGCCGCCCTGCTCGGTGAACTGGGTGGTGAGGATGCGGAACTTGCGGACCGATTCGGCCTTGGAGACCGCGGTGTTCCCCTCGTCCACGGCTCGCTGCACCTCGGCCAGCAGTTCCGGGTCCAGCCGGAGTGTCGCCGCCGTCGAGTTCGCCGGTTTGCCGTGTTCGGCGGCCCAGCGGGTCAGGAACTCCTCGTCCAGGGTGATCAACGCGCCGACAAAGGGACGGCCGTCGCCGACGACCATGCATTCGGAGATGAGCGCGTGGGCGCGGATCCGGTCCTCGATGACGGCCGGGGCGACGTTCTTGCCGCCGGCGGTGACGAGGATCTCCTTCTTGCGGCCCGTGATGGTCAGATAGCCGTCCTCGTCGAGGGTGCCGATGTCGCCGGTGTGGAACCAGCCGTCGGCCAGCGCCTCCGCTGTCGCCTCCGGGTTGTTCCAGTACCCGGTGAAGAGGTGTTCGCCGTGGAGGAGGATTTCGCCGTCGTCGGCGATGCGGATGACGGACCCGGGGAGAGGCTGTCCGACGGTGCCGATCTTCTGGCGGTCCCAGGGGTTGAAGGAGGTGGCGGCGCAGGACTCGGTGAGTCCGTACCCCTCCAGGACGGTGAAGCCGATGCCGCGGTAGAAGTGGCCGAGGCGCTCGCCGAGAGGGGCGCCGCCGGAGATGGCGTACTCGCCGTTTCCGCCGAGCACCGCGCGTAGCTTCCGGTAGACGAGCCGGTCGAAGAGCTTGTGACGGATACGCAGACCGAGGGACGGGCCGCGCGGGGTGGACAGGGACCGGCTGTAGGCGATCGCGGTGTGGGCGGCCCGGTCGAAGACCCGGCCCTTCCCCGCCGCCTGCGCGGTGGCGCGTGCCGAGTTGTAGACCTTCTCGAAGACCCGGGGCACCCCCAGGATCAAGGTCGGCCGGAAGGCGGCCAGCTCCTCCGTCAGATTCTTGATGTCCGGTACGCAGCCGAGTTTGATCGGCGCCATCACGGCCGCCACCTCGACGAGCCGCCCGAAGACATGCGCGGCCGGGAGGAAGAGCAGTACGGAGCATTCGCCCGTGCGGAAGAGGGGCTTGAGCCGCTCCACCGCGTTCCCGCACTCCGCGAAGAAGCTGCGGTGGGTGAGCACACAGCCCTTGGGGCGGCCGGTGGTGCCCGAGGTGTAGACGATGGTCGCCGGGTCGTCGGCCTTCGCGGACGACGCGCGCTCGTCGACCACCGCCTCCGGGATCTCCGCGCCCGCCGCCGTCAGCTCCTCGACGCCGCCCCGGTCGATCTGCCAGACCGCCCGCAGCTCGGGCAGTGTGTGCTGGACCGACTCGACGGCTGTGTAGTGCGCGTCGTTCTCGACGATCACCGCGACCGCGCCGGAGTCGCCGAGGATCCACTGGACCTGCTCGGCGGAACTGGTCTCGTACACCGGTACGGTCACCGCGCCCGCGGTCCAGATCGCGAAGTCGAGCTGGACCCACTCGAAGCGGGTACGGGACATCAGCGCGACGCGGTCGCCGGGCCGGATGCCCGCCGCGATCAGGCCCTTGGCGGCGGCCCGTACCTCGGCCAGGAACTGGGTGGCGGTCACATCGGTCCACACGCCCCCCACCTTGCGGCCCAGGACCGCGACATCGGGATGCTGTGCGGCGTTGCGGCGGACGAGATCCGTCAGATTGCCGTCCGCGGGGACCTCGTACAGGGCCGGAAGGCTGAACTCGCGCAAGACTGCTGCTCCTCATCGGGCGCCGGCGCCACGGCTCCGTGCGACTCGCCGGTCGCGGTCCAGGACCGGGGCAGGTGCTCGGCGGGGCGAGCACGAGTGGACTGCCCGGACGTTACCCATCGGTACTGGCGTACGCATAGGGGGGTCCGGCCAGATGTTCCCTGCGTCACACGTGATGGACGGTACTGCGCGCACAGTAGTCCACACCTCTGACACGACGGAAGGAACCGCAGGTCCGGCCCCCTCTATCGGGTGGGAGAACCCCGTTCTAGGGTGATCCGCATGGCAGGTATGCGAGTCAATGTGATCAGTGATGTGCATGGGAACACCCAGGGCCTTCTGACGGCCGGCGACGGCGCCGACGCCCTGATCTGCCTCGGTGACCTTGTGCTCTTCCTTGACTACGCGGACCACTCGCGCGGTATCTTTCCCGACCTCTTCGGGGTCGGGAACGCCGACCGGATCGTGGAGCTGCGCACCGCCCGCCGCTTCGACGAGGCCCGTGACCTGGGCCGGGAGCTCTGGTCCCGGCTGGACATCGACCCCGCCGCGGCCATCGAGGGCGCGGTGCGCCGTCAGTACGCCGAGATGTTCGCCGCGCTTCCCGCCCCGACATACGCCACCTACGGCAATGTCGACATCCCGGCGCTCTGGCCGGAGTACGCGCGCCCCGGGACCACCGTTCTCGACGGGGAGCGGGTGGAACTGGGCGGCCGGGTCTTCGGCTTCGTCGGCGGCGGACTGCGCACCCCCATGCGCACCCCGTACGAGATCTCCGACGAGGAGTACGCCGCCAAGGTCGAGGCGCTCGGCGAGGTGGACGTCCTGTGCTCGCACATCCCGCCCGATGTGCCGGAGTTGACCTATGACACCGTCCCGCGCCGGTTCGAGCGGGGCAGCCGTGCGCTGCTGGAGGCCATCCGCCGTACGAAGCCCCGCTACGCCCTGTTCGGCCATGTCCACCAGCCGCTCGCCCGGCGGATGCGGATCGGCTCCACGGAGTGTGTGAATGTCGGTCACTTCGCCGCGACAGGGCGCCCCTGGGCCCTGGAATGGTGAACGGCGCACTCGCGATAGCCTGCACACCGCGTACCCAGTACCGGAGGAGCACGGCGATGGCGGAACACACCAGTTCGAGCATCACGATCGAGGCGGCACCGGCCGATGTCATGGGCGTGATCGCCGACTTCGCCCGCTACCCGGAGTGGACCGGCGAGGTGAAGGAGGCCGAGGTGCTGGCCACCGACGACCGCGGGCGCGCCCAGCAGGTCAGGCTGGTGCTGGACGCCGGGGCGATCAAGGACGACCACACCCTCGCCTACACCTGGACCGGCGGCGACGAGGTGAGCTGGACCCTGGTGAAGTCCCAGATGCTGCGCGCCCTCGACGGCTCGTATCTGCTGACGCCCCTCGGCGGCGGCGACCGCACCGAGGTCACCTACCGGCTGACCGTCGACGTCAAGATCCCGATGCTCGGCATGATCAAGCGCAAGGCGGAGAAGGTCATCATCGACCGCGCGCTCGCGGGCCTGAAGAAGCGCGTCGAATCCGCCCCCGGAGCCTGACCCCGATGCGTACGGTCCTGGTCACCGGCCCCGGCGGGGCGGGCCGTACCACCATCGCCGCGGCCACCGCGCGGGCCGCCGCCCGGCGGGGCGGACGCGTCCTGCTGCTCTCCGCCGACCCGCTCGACGATCTGCTCGGCATACCGGTGGGCGCCGGGCCCACCGGGGCGGGCGACGGCCTGTGGGCCGCGCGCGTCGACTCCGGCGAACACTTCCGCGCGGAACTGCTCACCCTTCAGGAGCGGGCCGCCACCGCGCTCGATCTGCTCGGCGCCCGCAGACTGGCCGGCGAGGAACTCACCGAGCTGCCCGGCAGCGAGCAGTTCGCCCTGCTCCACGCCGTGCGCCGGGCCGCCGAGGGCGACTGGGACGTCCTGGTCGTCGATCTGCCGCCGCTGCGGCAGGCACTGGCCGTACTGGCCCTGCCCGAGCAGCTCCGCCGCTATCTGCGCCGGCTGCTGCCCCGCGAGCGGCAGGCCGCCCGCGCGCTGCGCCCGATGATGGCCCAGCTCGCCGGGGTGCCGATGCCCGCGCAGTGGCTGTACGAGATGGCCGACCGGCGGGACGCGGAGCTGGCCGTCGTCCAGTCCGTCGTCCAGGACCCCATGACGACCGTACGGCTGGTCGCGGAGCCGGGGCCCACGGCGGCGGCGGCCCTGCGCACCGCCCGTACCGCACTGGCCCTGTACGGGCTGCGCGTCGACACCCTCGTACCGAACCGGATCCTGCCCGGCGACGCGGCGGGGCCCTGGCTCGCGACGCTCGTCGCGCAGCAGCGCAAGTGCCTGGACGAGTGGTACGAGGAGTGGGCGCCCGAGGCGCCCCTGTACCCGGTGGGGCATCTCGGCCGCGACCCGTACGGCCCGGACGATCTGACGCTGCTGGGCGAGGGCTCCGGTGAGGACGGGGGAGCGGGCCTGGCCACCGGGCTCGCGGACGGGCTGGACGGGCCGGGCCCGGCGGCGGCCGACCCCTGGCCGGTCGAGGACCGGCTCGCCGAGGACAACCTGCTCGTCTGGTGCCTGCCGCTGCCGGGAGCGGTCAAGAGCGAGCTGTCCCTGGTCCGCAGGGACGACGAACTCCTGCTCACCGTCGGCCCCTTCCGCCGTACCGTGCCCCTGCCGTCCGCGCTGCGCCGCTGCACGGTGACCGGCGCGGCCCTCACCGACGGGGTGCTGCGGGTGAGATTCACCCCCGACCCCGCGCTGTGGCCGCGCGGGCACTGAGGGACCCGGGGCCGTTCGGGTACCGTCGAAGGTAAGAACCCCTTCCGCTGCCCACGGCGGAGGGCCTCTGCCCCTGACGCAGGAGTCTCCATGAGCGAAGCCACCGAGCGCCCCGCCACCGACTCGGACGCCTGGGCGGCGGCATGTGCCGAGGATCTGGAGGCGGAGAAGGCCCGCCGCCGCGCGACCTACGGTCCGCCGCCCGTCTCCGCCGCCGACGAGCTGCGCAAGCTCGTCGACGCCGTCGCGGACAAGGTCTCCTCCCTGCCGGGACCGCTGTTCGGTATGGCCGCGCAGGGCGCCGTGGAGCAGTTCATCAACCAGGCCAAAGCGGTCGTCGAGCCGGTCATCGAGCGCAACCCCGGGGTTTTCGGCCATCTCGCCGCCGCGGGCAACGAACTGCTCGCCGCGTACCGCTCCGCGGTCGAGAACCAGGAGGGCGGCTGGACCCGCGGCTCCTCCTCGGCGCCGTCCACCGGGGACCCGTCGGCCGCCGGACCAGACGTCCCTCGCGACACGAAGAAGTCCGACGACCCCACCGACCCCAGGGACGAAGGACCTGGTCCGAGCGGTCATATCGACCTGGACTGACCTTCGCCCGCCAGCCCTCGGGTACGGTTGACCACAGCGGGGCTCGACCGAAAACTGAGGGACACATGGGACTCACCATCGGCGTCGACATCGGCGGCACGAAGATCGCGGCGGGCGTGGTCGACGAAGAGGGCACCATCCTGGAGACGCACAAGGTGCCCACCCCGCCGACCGCAGAAGGCATCGTGGACGCGATCTGCGCCGCGGTCTCCGGCGCCGGCGAGGGACACCAGATCGAGGCGGTCGGTATCGGGGCCGCCGGATACGTCGACGACAAGCGCGCCACCGTCCTCTTCGCGCCCAACATCAACTGGCGCCATGAACCGCTCAAGGACAAGGTCGAGCAGCGGATCGGCCTGCCGGTCGTCGTGGAGAACGACGCCAACGCCGCCGCGTGGGGCGAGTACAGGTTCGGGGCCGGACAGGGCCACGACGATGTCATCTGCATCACGCTCGGCACCGGGCTCGGCGGCGGCATCATCATCGGCAACAAGCTGCGCCGGGGCCGCTTCGGTGTGGCGGCGGAGTTCGGGCACATCCGGGTGGTGCCGGACGGTCTGCTCTGCGGCTGCGGCAGCCAGGGGTGCTGGGAGCAGTACGCGTCCGGGCGCGCCCTCGTCCGGTACGCCAGGCAGCGCGCCAACGCGACCCCGGAGAACGCGGAGATCCTGCTCGGTCTCGGCGACGGCAGCGCGGACGGCATCGAGGGCAGGCACATCAGCTCCGCGGCCCGCGCCGGTGACCCGGTGGCCATCGACTCCTTCCGCGAACTGGCCCGGTGGGCCGGCGCCGGTCTCGCCGATCTGGCCTCGCTCTTCGACCCGTCCGCGTTCATTGTCGGCGGCGGGGTCTCCGACGAGGGCGAACTGGTCCTCGACCCGATCCGCAAGTCCTTCAGGCGCTGGCTGATCGGCGGCGAGTGGCGTCCGCACGCCCAGGTGCTCGCGGCCCAACTGGGCGGCGAAGCGGGCCTGGTGGGCGCCGCGGACCTGGCCCGCCAGGGCTGACGCCGACACCCGCGCCCGCCGCACCCGACGTGGGTACGGCGGGCGCTGCCCGGAGCACCGCACCCCGGCCCGGTGTCGGCCGAAACCCGTCGGACTCTCTCCCGTATCTTGTGGGCATGGCGATGCCCCCGCTGCCCGACTCCCGTACCGAACCGGACGGTTCGGCCGTGATCCGGGTGCTCAGTTACAACATCCGGTCGATGCGCGACGACCGTGAGGCGCTGGTCCGGGTGATCAAGGCCTGTGCGCCCGATCTGGTCCTCATCCAGGAAGCGCCGAGATTCTTCCGCTGGCGCAAGCGCGCCGCGTGGCTGGCCGCGCGGACCGATCTCGTGGTGCTGAGCGGAGGGGCCACCGCGTCCGGGCCCCTGCTGCTCTGTTCGCTGCGCGCCACGGTCGAGCGGACCGAGGACATCCTGCTGCCGCTCACCCCCGGTCTGCACCGGCGCGGCTTCGCCACGGCGGTCGTACGGTTCGGCCGGGCCCGGCTCGGGGTGCTGAGCTGCCATCTCAGTCTGGACGCCGACGAGCGGTACGCGCAGGCGCGGACGCTGCTCGACCGCGTCGGGGCCATGGACGTACCGCACGCGATCGCCGCCGGTGACCTCAACGACCCACCGGAGGGCCGGAGTTTCCGGCTGCTGGCCGGGGAACTCCGGGACTGCTGGACGGCGAAGCCCTGGGGCGACGAGTACACCTCCACCCCGGAGCGCCCCCACCAGCGCATCGACGCGATCTTCGCCACCGAGGGCGTCGAGATCCTCGGCTGCGGGGTGCCGAGGGGACTGCCGGGCGTCACCGAGACCGACCTGAAGGCGGCGACGGACCACCTACCGGTACTGGCAGCGGTGCGCCTCCCGGCTTAGAGGACCGCGGCTCCGGGCGCGTCCCGGCGGAGCCCGGTCCCGTCCGCCCGATTCGTCCTCAATCGCCGGACGGGCCGGGTTTCGGCCCGCGTCCGGGGTCCGGGCGGGAGGGGGTCGGGGAGTGTCCCGGCACCCGCACCCGCACCCGCCACCGGCCCCCGCGCCGCCAGGCGCGCGGCGCACCCCGCCCACGCCCCCCGCCGGGAGGTGAGGCGCACCGTCAGACGACCGCGCCCCGGCCCGGGTCGTCGTTCTCCTCGTCGTCGTGTTTCATCCGCGCCACCAGCGTGGCGAAGCCGCCCAGGAAACCGCCGATGCACAGCGTCGTCAGCCACCACGTCATGTCCCACTGGAGCAGGACCGCGACCAGCATCAGCACCGGTCCGCCGATCACCGCCAGCCAGGCGAACTTGGCCGTGACGTCGGCCTCGGGCAGCGGCGGCGGCTCCGGGGGTACGAAATGTCCCTCGTCGCCGTCGTCGAGGTCCTCCTCCCGGGCCTCCGGCACCTCGTAGTCGCGCGGTCCGGAACCGCCGACCCCGGGCGCGAAGACGACCGAGCCGCCGAGCGTGGGTCTTGCCTCGTCGCTGTCCTTCTCCGGAGCCGGGGCGGGCGCCGCCGCTTCCGGATCGGGTCCGGCACCCGGCCCGAGGGTGTTCTTCTCCCCCTCCAGCACGGCCAGATCCTCCACCGACTTGAACGGCTTGGCGCCCGGCGGATCCGCCGGCTCATCCCCGTACCCGGCGACGATCGCCGCCCAGGCCGCGTCCTCGTCGATCGGCTGCGGCTCCCGGTCCGCGTCATGCTCAGCCACCGCTGGTGCTCCCCTTCTGCCCGGCAATCGGAGCGAGGCGGCCGATGAACGAGAGACTCTCCTCGAAGATCCGCTCCGCGTCATGGTCCAACGTCGCCACGTGGTAGCTCTGTTCCAACTGGATCTCACGGACATCCCGTGACGAGATCCGGGCGAGGATCCTGGCCGAGTCGGCCGGTGGTACGACATGGTCCCGAGGGCTGCGCAGCAGCAGCAACGGCTGGGTCACCTGGGGCAGCGCCCCGTCCACCAGACCGAAGAACTTCCGCAGCGAGTACGCGGCGTGCAGCGGCACCCGGTCGTAACCGACCTCCTTCACGCCCTCCTTGGCGATATCGCTCGTCACTCCCCTGGTCGTCGGCACGAGATGGCGCACCACCGGCAGGACATGGGCCGCCGCTCCATGCAGCTTGATCGCCGGGTTCACCACGACGATCCCCTGGACCGCCGGGCCGTGCTTGGCCGCGAGCCGCAGCGCCAGCGTCCCGCCCATCGAGAGTCCGAGGACGAAGACCTGGCGGCACCGCTGGAGCAGCTCGCCCAGCGCCCGGTCCACCTCCGCGTACCAGTCCTGCCAGCCGGTGAGCTGCATGTCCTGCCAGCGGGTGCCGTGGCCGGGGAGCAACGGCAGGGACACGGTGAGACCGTGCCCGGCCAGATGCTCGGCCCAGGGACGCAACGACTGCGGGGAACCGGTGAATCCGTGACAGAGAAGAACGCCGACCTCTCCGCCCTCATGGCGGTACGGCTCGGCTCCAGGAAGGACCGGCACCGGGGTCTCCTGTTCGTGAGGCTCGGGAAGGTGTACTTCACCGTACGCGACCGGACCGACACCGACCAGATCCGTCCGGCCTCCGTGAAGGAGAGCACGTACCCCCCAGGCGTTAAGGTCTGTCCGACAGCACACAGGAGGCATTCGAGTTGATCTACGGTGCGATGAAGTTCTCCATCGGAGGGTCCCTGAAGCTCGCCTTCAGGCCCTGGGTGGAGGGTCTTGAGAACGTTCCCGCCGAGGGCCCCGCGATCCTCGCCAGCAACCATCTCTCCTTCTCCGACTCGTTCTTCCTCCCGGCCGTCCTCGACCGCAAGGTGACATTTATCGCCAAGGCCGAGTACTTCACCTCGCCCGGTCTCAAGGGGAAGCTGACCGCCGCCTTCTTCAAGGGAGTCGGACAGCTCCCGGTGGACCGCTCGGGCGGACGCGGCGCGGGCGAGGCCGCCATCCGGAGCGGGATCAAGGTCCTGGAGCGCGGTGAACTCTTCGGTATCTACCCGGAGGGCACCCGCTCGCCCGACGGCCGGCTGTACCGGGGCAAGCCGGGCGGTCTGGCGCGTGTGGCGCTGGCGTCCGGAGCGCCCGTCATCCCCGTCGCCATGATCGACACCGAGAAGATCCAGCCGCCCGGCAAGGTGGTGCCCAAGCTGATGCGCCCGGGGATAAGGATCGGCAAGCCGCTGGACTTCAGCCGCTACCAGGGCATGGAGAGCGACCGGTTCATCCTGCGCTCGGTGACCGACGAGGTCATGTACGAGATCATGAAGCTGTCCGGCCAGGAGTATGTCGACATCTACGCGACGGCGGCCAAGCGCCGGCTCGCCGAAGAGGCGAAGGCGTCGGGAACCGGCGGGGAGTGATCCACGAGAGGTGAGATCCACGAGGGGGGGAGGATCCGATCGACCGTCGGTACGGGTTCGCGGTGTCCTGGAGGCGCGGCGGACCGCAGAAGGACAGACGTATGTCGGTCGAGCAGCCGCTCTGGCGGGCGCTGACCGCCTACCGGCCGCTCACCATGGTCTACGCCGTGCTGATCTTCGTCTTCGAACGCGACCGGTTCGAACACCCCTGGGTGGCCGCGGCGTTCCTGGCGTTCCTGGCCGTCTGGACGGTCGTCACACTCCCCAGAGTCGCGAACGCCGTGAACTGCACCAAGCGCTTCCTGGTCGCCGATCTCACCGTCGCCCTCACCGGCATCCTGCTCACCCCGCTGGCCGACGAGCACGCCCGGAGCGTCGACGGCCCCACCCTGCCGTCGATATGGACCGCGGGTTCGGTCCTCGCCTTCGCGATCAAGGGCGGCTGGCGCTGGGCCGCCGTCGCCTCCTCCTTCGTCGCCGCGGCCAATCTCGTGGAACGCGCCCACCCCAGCCGGGACACCCTCCACAATGTGCTGCTCGTCTGGGTCGCCTCCATCGCCATCGGATATGTCGTCGAGGTCGCCCGAGCCTCGGAACGCACCCTCGCCCGCGCCCTGGAGATCGAGGCCGCGACCCGGGAACGCGAGCGGCTGGCCCGGGACATCCACGACAGCGTGCTCCAGGTG
The DNA here is from genome assembly GCF_053608565.1 of Streptomyces sp. NPDC055025. NCBI lineage: Bacteria > Bacillati > Actinomycetota > Actinomycetes > Kitasatosporales > Streptomycetaceae > Streptomyces > Streptomyces sp. NPDC055025. Next base: position 22,973 of record NZ_JBSGVS010000041.1, on the reverse strand, counting down.
CTGGCGATGGTGCAGCGGCGCGGTACGGCGATCGGCGGCGAGGCCGCGGAGCTGGGCCGGCTGGCGGGGGAGCAGGAGATCGCCCTGCGCACCCTGGTCTCCAGCGGTCTCGTGCCCACCGTGCGCGCCCCCGCGGAGTCCATGGCGGCCCCCGCCGATCCGGGCCCCTGCGATCTGCGCTCGCTGCTCGCGCCGTACACCGGCCCGAAGGTCACCTTCGCCGAGCCGGGCGCGCCCGTACTGCTGGAGCACGCGACGGCCGGTGAGCTGGCGGCGGCGGTCGGCGCCGCCCTGGACAATGTCCGCGAGCACGCGGGCCGGGACGCCCGCGCCTGGATCCTGGTCGAGGACTGGCCGGACGAGGTGATCGTGACCGTCAGGGACGACGGACCCGGCATCCCGGACGGCAGACTCGCCCAGGCCGAGGGGGAGGGACGGCTCGGTGTCGCCCTCTCCATCCGCGGCCGGCTGAGGGAGCTGGGCGGCAGCGCCGAACTGGTCTCGGTGCCGGGACAGGGCACGGAGGTCGAGTTGAAGGTTCCACGGGGGAAGGCGGAGCGATGAGCGAGCGGCAGACGGAGGAGACGGTCAGGGTGATGGTCGTCGACGACCATCCGATGTGGCGGGACGCCGTCGCCCGCGATCTGGAGGCCGCCGGTTTCGAGGTGGTCGCGACCGCCGGGGACGGCCCGCAGGCGGTGCGCCGCGCCACGGCGACCACCCCGCGGGTGCTCGTCCTCGATCTCAATCTCCCCGGAATGCCGGGAGTCCGGGTCTGCAAGGAACTGGTCGGCTCCCTGCCCGGACTCCGTGTACTGGTCCTCTCCGCGAGCGGCGAGCACGCCGATGTCCTGGAGGCGGTGAAGTCCGGCGCCACCGGCTATCTGCTCAAGTCGGCCAGTACGGAGGAGCTGATCGACGCCGTACGCCGTACCGCCGCGGGCGATCCGGTCTTCACCCCCGGACTCGCGGGTCTGGTGCTGGGGGAGTACCGCAGGCTCGCGACGGAGCCCGCGCCCGCCGCCCCGGACGAGCGGGGGACGCCCCGGCTGACCGAGCGGGAGACCGAGGTGCTGCGGCTGGTCGCGAAGGGGCTCTCGTACAAACAGATCGCCGAACGCCTCGTCATCTCGCACCGCACCGTGCAGAACCATGTGCAGAACACCCTGGGCAAGCTGCAACTGCACAACCGCGTCGAGCTGGTCCGTTACGCGATCGAGCGCGGACTCGACGACGCCTGACCGTTCTCCCGGGGACAGATCCGTACAACCATCTCCGTCCGCCCTCTGGTGGAACCCAATCCCTCCTGCGCACCATGCCGGAGTGACCTGAGTCACCCTTCCTGTGGCCCGGGTGCCCCACCGACGGCGAAGGGAAGTGTTTTCCATGCGAGTCGGAGTGCTGACCGGGGGCGGCGACTGCCCCGGGCTGAACGCGGTCATCCGCGCCATCGTGCGCAAGGGCGTTCAGGAGTACGGCTATGAGTTCACCGGATTCAGGGACGGCTGGCGGGGGCCGCTGGACGGCGACACCGTACGGCTCGACATCCCCGCGGTACGCGGCATCCTGCCGCGCGGCGGCACCATCCTCGGTTCCTCCCGCACCAATCCGCTCAAGGCCGAGGACGGTGTCCGCCGGATCAGGGAGAACCTCGCCGTGCACCAGGTCGACGCGCTCGTCGTGATCGGCGGCGAGGACACGCTCGGCGTCGCGTCGCGGCTCTCCGACGAGTTCGGCATCCCCTGCGTCGGAGTGCCCAAGACCATCGACAACGACCTCTCCGCCACCGACTACACCTTCGGCTTCGACACCGCGGTCGGCATCGCCACCGAGGCCATCGACCGGCTGCACACCACCGCCGAATCCCATATGCGCGTCCTGGTCTGCGAGGTGATGGGCCGTCACGCGGGCTGGATCGCCCTGCACTCGGGGCTGGCCGGCGGCGCGAACGTCATACTCATCCCCGAGCGGCGCTTCGACGTCGACCAGGTCTGCGCCTGGGTGACCTCACGTTTCAAGGCCTCGTACGCCCCGATCGTGGTGGTCGCGGAGGGCGCGATGCCCAAGGACGGCGACCTGGTCCTCAAGGACGGCACGCTGGACTCCTTCGGCCATGTCCGGCTCTCGGGCGTCGGCGAGTGGCTGGCCAAGGAGATCGAACGCCGCACCGGCAAGGAGGCCAGGACCACGGTCCTCGGCCATGTCCAGCGCGGCGGCACCCCGAGCGCCTTCGACCGCTGGCTGGCCACCCGCTTCGGCCTGCACGCGATCGAGGCGGTGCGGGACGGGGACTTCGGCAGGATGGTGGCGCTGCGGGGGACGGACATCGTACGCGTACCGATGGCGGAGGCAACGGCCCAACTCAAAACGGTCCAGCCGGCACTGTACGAAGAGGCGAGCGTCTTCTTCGGCTGATTCCTGAGACCTCCGGCCGGGGGCCCGGCCGGCGGTCGACGGTGGGGGCCGGGGTCGGAGTGCCCCGGCCCCCGCACCACCCACCGACCCCCGCCGCGAGGCGCCCCCACAGCCCCCGGGAGGCTACGCCCCCCGCACCCCCGCCCCCATCGCCTCCGCCAGCAACTGGCCCACGATCTCCCGCCCGTTCACCGTCAGCACCGACTCCGGGTGGAACTGCACCGACGCGAACCCGTCGCCCCTCAGCGCGTACACCTCCCCGCTGTCCGTGTCCCGGCTCACCCGCACGCCATGCGCGCCCAGTTCCTCCGCCGTCTCCTCGTCGCAGCGCGCCGTGAAGCTGTTGTAGAAGCCGACCGTCTCCGTCCGCCCGAAGAGATCGATCCGCGTCTGCGCGCCCTGGTACGGAACCCGCTTGCGTACGGTCTCCAGGCCGAGTTCCGCCGCGATCAGCTCATGGCCGAGACAGACGCCCAGCAGCCCGTGCCGCCGCTCCCGCAGGAGATCCGACGCGAGCCCGCGCAGCAGCCGCATCTTCGGGTCCGCCATGTCCGCCGGATCGCCGGGGCCGGGCCCCAGCACCACCGGCCCCCCGGACCCGACACCCCCGTGCCGGAGTACGGCCTCCCGTAGCCCCGGCTCGTCGTACCGCCGTACCGTCACCTCCAGGCCCGAGGACCGCAGCAGATGCGCGAGCATCGCCGTGAACGTGTCCTCGCCGTCGACGACCAGCGCGTGCCCGCCGAGCGTCGCCGGTTCGGTCCGCATCCTCAGCCAGAACGGCGCCAGATCCGCGCGCCGCGCGTCCAGCGCCGCCCGTACCCTCGGGTCGTCGGCGAGCCGTGGGCGCCCGGACTCCTCGCGCGGCCGGCCGGGACGTACCCCCAGGGCCGCCAGCACCCCCGCCGCCTTGGCATGGGTCTCGGCCACCTCGCCCTCGGGGCGGGAGTGCCGTACGAGCGTCGCCCCCACCGGCACCCGCAGTCCGCCGTCACGGCCGATGTCGGCGGTACGGATCAGAATGGGGGAGTCGAGGGTCTGCGCGCCGCCCGCGTCCCGCCCGATGAGCGCGAGCGCGCCGCCGTAGTAGCCGCGCCCGCCGGCCTCATGGCGTTCGATGACCCGGCAGGCGTTCTGCACCGGTGAGCCGGTGACCGTCGCCGCGAACATCGTCTCCTTGAGCACCTCGCGCACATCGAGCGAGGACCGCCCGCGCAGTTCGTACTCGGTGTGCGCGAGATGCGCCATCTCCTTGAGCCGGGGGCCGATCACCACCCCGCCCCGGTCGCCCACGGCGCACATCATCTTCAGCTCCTCGTCGACGACCATGGAGAGCTCCTCGGTCTCCTTGCGGTCGGCGAGGAAGTCCAGCAGCGCCTCCGGCGACGGGCCCCCGGGCGGATAACGGAAGGTCCCGCTGATCGGATTCATCACGACCGTCCCGCCGCTCATCCGGACATGGACCTCGGGGCTGGCCCCGACGAGGGTGCGCTCGCCGGTGTGGACGACGAAGGTCCAGTACGCGCCCCGCTCACCGGCGAGCAGCCGCCGGAAGAGGGCGAGGGCATCGGCCCTGGAGAAGCCCGGGATCCGGCCCTCGAAGGTGCGCCGGATCACGAAGTTGGCGCCCTCGCCCCGGCCGATCTCGTCCTCGATCACCCGCCGGACGATCTCCCCGTACCGCTCGTCGTCGAGATCGAACGCGCCGTCCTCGACCCGTACCCCGTGGGCGGGCAGGCGGTCGAGCACCTCGGCGAGCGGCAGTTCGTACGTCTCGTCCGCCACCAGCACGGACAGGGGTGTCCCGTCGTCCCGTACGTCGAAGCCGCGCTCCCTGATCTGCCGGAACGGCACCAGGGCGAGCGAGAGCCCGTCACCGGCGGGGAGATCGGCGAGCCGGGCGGCCTCCCGTACGGTCCCGGTCAGCAGCTCCACGGTGTCGTGGTCGCGGCCGGGGGTGCGACGGCGCAGCAGGGCGAAGGGCGGGCAGTCGTCGTGCGTGAGTCGGTCCAGCGGATGGGCGAGCGGATTGCGGGGCATCTGCGGTGTTCCTTCCGGAGAGGAGGAACGGCCGTCTCCTCCCCGGTCCGCCGTCGGCCCGGACAAGACTGAAGGCCGCCCCTCGGGGCGGCCTTCGCGATTCGTGGTGCGCGCTGAATCAGTGGGCCGCCGGACGAGCGGTCCACCACCAGGTCTGATTCGAAAGCGCGAACATGAGCGGCACCCTAGCGCATCCGCTCCGCCGCGGGCGCACGGAGCGCAAGGTTCATGTTCCATACTGTGAGAGCCACCCGTGCTACGGCGTGCGACCACGTAATCTGGGGCGCGTGACAGTCAACGCTGAGAACCTCGCGACCCATGAGCCGTCCTGGAGAGACCTTCCCGCCGCGCAGCAGCCGGAGTATCCGGACCAGGACGCCCTGCGCGGGGTCGTGGCGGAGCTGGAGAGCTATCCGCCGCTCGTCTTCGCGGGTGAGTGCGATCAGTTGCGTGCGCGGCTGGGTGCCGTCGCCAGGGGCGAGGCGTTCCTGCTCCAGGGGGGTGACTGCGCGGAGGCGTTCGACGCGGTCTCGGCGGATCAGATCCGGAACAAGCTGAAGACGCTTCTCCAGATGGGTGCCGTCCTCACCTACGCGGCGTCGGTGCCGGTGGTGAAGGTCGGCCGGATCGCCGGCCAGTACTCGAAGCCGCGTTCCAAGAACACCGAGACGCGTGACGGGGTGACGCTGCCGACGTACCGGGGTGACTCGGTGAACGGGTTCGACTTCGAGGAGAAGGCCCGGATCCCGGATCCGGAGCGGCTGAAGCGGATGTACCACGCGTCCGCGGCGACGCTCAATCTGGTGCGTGCCTTCACCACCGGTGGTTACGCGGATCTGCGTCAGGTGCACGCGTGGAACCAGGATTTCGTGAAGTCGTCGCCGTCGGGGCAGCGTTACGAGCAGCTCGCCCGGGAGATCGACAACGCGCTGAACTTCATGAAGGCGGCGGGCACCGATCCGGCGGAGTTCCGTACGGTCGAGTTCTACTCCTCGCACGAGGCGCTGCTGCTGGACTACGAGTCGGCGCTGACGCGGGTCGACTCCCGTACCGGCGGGCTGTACGACGTGTCCGGGCACATGGTGTGGATCGGTGAGCGCACCCGTCAGCTGGACGGCGCGCACATCGAGTTCGCCTCGAAGATCAACAATCCGATCGGGGTCAAGCTCGGTCCTGCGACCACGGTCGACGAGGCGCTCACCTACATCGACCGGCTGGATCCCGAGCGGGTGCCCGGCCGGCTGACGTTCATCGTGCGGATGGGCGCGGACAAGGTCAGGGACAAGCTTCCCGAGCTGGTCGAGAAGGTGACGGCCTCGGGTGCCACGGTGGCGTGGGTGACGGATCCGATGCACGGCAACACCTTCGAGGCGGCGTCCGGCCACAAGACCCGGCGCTTCGACGATGTGCTCGACGAGGTCAAGGGCTTCTTCGAGGTCCACAAGGGGCTGGGCACGCATCCGGGCGGTATCCATGTCGAGCTGACCGGTGATGATGTCACCGAGTGTGTGGGCGGCGGGGACGAGATCTTCGTCGACGATCTGCACCAGCGGTACGAGACGGCCTGCGACCCGCGCCTCAACCGCAGCCAGTCCCTCGACCTGGCCTTCCTGGTCGCCGAGATGTACCGCGACCAGTAGGCGCGACCGGTGGGCCCGGCCGAGCGGCACGTTCGGTGACATGTACGGCACGGTGGGGCGTGGATCGATGTGATCCGCGCCCCATCGGTGCTTTTCGGGCTTTTGCGGTTCGAGGGCGACAGCTAAGGTTAGGTTAACCTCACCGAATGGTCGGGGTGGTCCGATCGACAGCCCGCCCGGGAGGTGAACCGCGTGTACGTCTGCTCCTGCTTCGGCATCACCGAGACAGAGGTGAAGGCACACGCGGACGCTGGCGCGTGCACCCCTCGCCAGATCGCCTCGGCGAGCAAGGCCGGCACCGACTGCGGCTCCTGTGTGCGCAGTATCCAGTCGATCCTCGGGCGCGGCGGCTGCCCCCGCCGTGAACTGCCCGACCGCCGTACCCCCGTACGCGTCGAACCGGCGGACCCGGAGGTCGCGGCCGTACCCATGACCCCGGCCCCGGTCCCGGCCCCGGCACGCCTGCGCAAAGCCGCCTAGGTCCTGTCCGCCTGCGCAAGGCCGCCTAGGTCCTGTCCGCTCCCGTGCTGTCCGTGTGGTCCCCCCGGCCGTCGTGTTCGCCGTCCGGCTGTTCGATGACCTGGGCGATATAGAGCGCCTCGCCCAGCTTCTCGACCAGTTGGAGCTGGGTGTCGAGATAGTCGATGTGGTGTTCCTCGTCCGCCAGGATCGATTCGAAGATCCTCTTCGACGTATGGTCCCCCTTGGCCCGCATGACCTCGATCCCGCGCTTGAGCCGGTCGATCGCCTCCACCTCGACCTCACGGTCGGCCTGGAACATCTCCGTCACGGTCTGGCCCACCCGTACATGGAAGAGCCGCTGGTAGTTGGGCAGGGCCTCCAGGAAGAGAATCCGGTCGGTGAGCCGTTCGGCATGCCTCATCTCGTCGAACGACTCCGCCCGGGTGTACTGCGCGAGCTTCGTCCAGCCGAAGTTCTCCTGCATCTTCGCGTGCAGAAAGTACTGGTTGATCGCGGTCAGTTCGGCGGTGAGCTGCTCGTTGAGGAACTCGATGACCTCGGGATCGCCCTGCATCGCAGACTCCTTCCTGGCGGGTGACGGGGGCGGAATGCGCGCATCCTGGCACCTTGGCCAGAATTCTTCCATTAAGTACATGCTTAGCAGGAATTGACAGAATCGGTCCCGACCTGGTCATGACCACCCCTCCCCGTCTGTCACCATGGAAGGCATGGGTCAGCCGGAGAGCCGGGAGTGCCGGGAGCCGGCACAGGCCGAGCTACCACCAGGGCAGCGCGTGCAGCGCGGCTGGCCGGTGACCCATTACGGACCCGTACCGAGGTTCAAGCCGGACCGCTGGGAATTCCGGGTCTTCGGTGCCACCGCGGACGGTGACAAGCGCTGCTGGAACCATGACGAGTTCTCGGCGCTGCCGTTCTCCACCGTGGTCGCGGATCTGCACTGTGTGACGAAGTTCAGCATGGTGGGAGCCGAATGGGGTGGGGTGCCCGCCCGTACGATCCTGGATCTGGCGCCGCCCGCGCGGACCGCCACCCATGTGATGGTCTGGGCCGAGTACGGCTTCAGCTCCAATCTGCGGCTCGCCGACTTCCTGTCCGACCGTACGATCTTCGCCACCCATAAGGACGGTGAGCAGCTCACCGCCGAACACGGTTTCCCGGTCCGGCTCGTCGTCCCGCATCTGTACGCCTGGAAGGGACCGAAGTGGGTCCGGGGCGTGGAGTACATGACCGCCGACCGCCGTGGCTTCTGGGAGGAACGCGGCTACCACAATGTCGGCGACCCCTGGGCCGAACAGCGCTATTCCTATCAGGAGCTGCCGGGCGACGGCCCGGAACTGTAGACGGACGGACGGGCCCGCGGGCCCGCGGGCCCGGCGGGGGATCAGCCGTCACGCAGCTTCTTCAGCAGCCGTATGTCCGCCGCCTGTCCCTCCTTGCCGCCCGGTGTCTCGATCACCAGCGGTACGTTCTCGGTCGCCGGATGCGAGAACAGCTCACCGAACGGCTCCTCGCCGATCAGGCCCGCCCCGATGTTCATGTGCCGGTCCTTGTTCGCGCCGGCGACATCCTTGGAGTCATTGGCGTGGATCAGCTTGAGCCGCCCCTCACCGACCGTGTCGACCAGCAGGTCCAGGGTCTGCCGCATACCGTGCGGGCCCGCGAGATCGTGACCCGCGGCGAAGATATGGCAGGTGTCCAGACAGATCCCCAGCTTGGGATGCGAGTCGAGCGCCTCGAAGTACGGGCCGAAGTCCCAGGTCCTCGAACAGAGCGAGAAGCCCTGTCCGGCCGTCGACTCCAGCAGGAGGAACGGGTCGTCGTCATGGGTCAGCTCGTCCAGGAGCGGCAGCATCAGCTCCCTCACCTGCGCGAGCGCCACCTCACGGGTACGACCGCCGGTCGCCGACCCCGTATGCACGACGACACCCAGCGCGCCGATCTCCCGGCCCCTGCGCAGGCTGTGCCGCATGGAGGCCACCGACTGCTCGGCGGTCGCCTCGGTGTGCGAGCCGAAGTTGATCAGGTAAGGAGCGTGTACGTACGCGCTGATCCCCTCGGCCGCGCACTCCGCGCGGAACCGCTCGTCCTGCGCGGGATTCCCGGGGGGCGTCGCCCAGCCGCGCGGATTGGCGACGAAGACCTGGACGGTCTCGGCGTCCAGATCACGCGCGTACGTCAGACCGTTCGTGGCGAGGCCGCCGGCCACGGGGACATGGCCGCCGACGGGGTTGCGCATGGCCGGCTAGATTCCCTCGGTCTTGATGGTGATGGTGCTGCCCTCGGGAGCCTGCTCGCCGCCCTCGACGGACTGCTCGGCCACGGTGTCGCCCAGGAACGGGAAGCCGCGGTCGACCTCGACCACGAACCCGGCCGCCTCCAGCAGACTCTTGGCGCTGTCGGTCGTCTCCCCGACGACATCCGGTACGGGGACCAGGCGCGGGCCCTTGGAGACCGTCAGGGTGACGGTCTCACCACGGGCGACCTGTGAGCCCTCCGCCGCCGACTGCCGGGCGACGGTGTCCGCGTCCTCGGGGGAGTTCACCCGCGCGGCGGCGATCCTGACCCTGAGCCCGGCCTCCTCCAGCTCGCTGGTGGCCTCGGGCACGGACTCCCCGGTCACATCGGGCATATCGATCGGAACGCCCTTGCTCACCACGAGCGCCACCCCGGAATCGGGCCGCACACCGGTCCCGGCCGCGGGCGACGAACGCACCACGGAGCCCTGGGCGGTCCCCTCGTCGAACTCCCGGGTGACGATCCCGGCGGCCAGACCGGCCCGCTTCAGCGCACGTCTCGCCTCGGCCAGGGGCACCCCCGCCACCTCGGGGACCTGGACGATCTCCGGGCCGCGCGAGACGACGAGAGTCACCGGGCCGTCACCACGGATCCGGGCACGCGGCCCGGGATCGCTGCGTATGACGCTGCCCCGCTCGACGGTCTCGCTGAAGTCCTCGGTGACCCTGGCGTCGAGTCCCGCGTCGGAGAGCCGCTTCCTGGCCTCCTGCTCGCTCTGGCCGAGCAGCGAGGGGACGCGGGTGAACTGACCGGAATTGATGTACCAGACACCCGCGCCGACACCGAGCACCAGCAGCACGGCGACGACCGCCGCCACGATGCCCCTGCGGGGCACGGTCACGCGCCGGCGGGGCGGGGGCGGGGAGCCGGGCGGAACCATCTCCAGCCGGCTGGTGTGCAGGACACGGCGCGGGATCACCGCCGTACGGTTCTCGGCGCCCGCCTCCCCGGTGGTCCTGGCCCCCGGCGGTACGGCGTCGAGCTGTGCGTCACCGAGCGCGGCGCGCGCCACACGGGCCCTGGCGAGCAGCGCCACCGCGTCCTCGGGCCGCAGCTCCGGATCCCGGGCGGTGGCCGCCGCGACCAGCTCGTCCAGCTCGGCGGCGAGCCCGGGAACACTGGCCGACGGCGCGGGGACGTCCTCGTTGAGATGCCGGTAGAGCACCTGCGCGGGGGTGTCCCCGCCGTGCGGCTTGGCACCGGTCAGCATCTCGTGGAGGACGACCCCGCAGGCGTACACATCGACCCGGGTGTCGGACGTGCCGTACTCGATCTGCTCCGGTGCGAGATACGACACGGTGCCGAGCACGGTCCCGGTCGTCTGGGTGACATCACCCACGGCCCGGACGAGCCCGAAGTCCGCGACCTTGACCCGCCCGTCGTCGCCTATCAGCACGTTCTCCGGCTTCATGTCCCGGTGGACGAACCCGGCCCGGTGGGCCGCGCCGAGCGCCGCGAGCACGGGCTCCAGGATGTCCAGCGCGGCCCGCGGCTGGAGCGCGCCGCGCTCACGCAGCACGTCACGGAGGGTGCAGCCCGCGACGTACTCCATCGCGAGATAGACATAGGCGCCCTGCGCGCCCTGGTCGAAGACCGCCACCACATTGGGGTGCGACAGCCGGGCCACGGACTTGGCCTCACGGATGAACCGCTCCACGAAGGTGACGTCGGTGGCGAGCGCGGGATGCATCACCTTGAGGGCCAGGACCCGGTCCAGGCGGGTGTCGAGGGCCCGGTAGACCGTGGCCATGCCACCGACGGCGATACGCGCGTCGACGCGGTAACGACCGTCGAGCACCTGCCCGACGATGGGGTCGTGAAGGGTGGTGTCCACGCCCCGAGTCTACGGTCACGCCTCCCGGCTGAGGGGCCGTGGTTCGGGGGTGCGCTTCGGCGGGGGCGGTTCTCAGGGGGCGGGTCCGTCCGCGTGACGGTTCCGTCCTCAATCGCCGGACGGGCTTGAATCGCGGCCCGCGGCCGGACCCCCGCACCCACCGCCGGCCCCGCGCCCCCACGACCCCTAGCCGGGAGGCGGAAACGCCGGGCGTTCCGGGTCCAGGTCGCCCCGGCCGTCCCTCGGCGACGACGCCGTCGCGAAGTGGCGGCGGGGGATCCGTCCCGCCCGGTACGCCAGCCGTCCCGCCTCCACCGCGTGCCGCATCGCCTCCGCCATCAGCACCGGCTCCCGCGCCCGGGTGACCGCCGACGCCAGCATCACCGCCGCGCACCCCAGCTCCATCGCCAGCGCCGCGTCCGACGCGGTGCCCGCGCCCGCGTCCAGGATCACGGGCACGCCCGCCCGCTCCACGATGAGCTCGAAGTTGTGCGGGTTGCGGATCCCGAGGCCCGAGCCGATCGGCGAGCCCAGCGGCATGATCGCGGCGCAGCCGACGTCCTCCAGCTTTCTGGCGAGCACGGGATCGTCGTTGGTGTACGGCAGCACCGTGAACCCGTCGTCGACCAGCGTCTCGGCCGCGTCCAGCAGCTCGATCGGATCGGGCAGCAGGGTCCGCTCGTCCGCGACCACCTCCAGCTTGATCCACTCCGTACCGAGGGCCTCGCGCGCCAGCCGGGCGGTCAGGACCGCCTCGCCCGCCGTGAAGCACCCCGCCGTGTTGGGCAGGGCGCGGATGCCCAGGGAGCCGAGTACGGAGAGGACCGAGCCCCGGACCGTGGGGTCGAGACGGCGCATCGCGACCGTGGTGAGTTCCGTGCCCGAGGCGCGCAGGCAGCGTTCCAGCACATCGAGGCTGGGCGCCCCGCCGGTCCCCATGATCAGCCGTGAGTTGAGGACGGTGGAGCCGATGGTGAGCCGGTCGTCGGCCATGGCGGCTCAGCCTCCCTGGACCGCGGTGAGGACTTCCACCCGGTCGCCGTCGCCGAGCACCGTGCCGGACCAGTGGCCGCGCGGTACCACCGTCTCGTTGACGGCGGCGGCGACACCCGAGGGCGCGGGGGTGAGGGAGGCGACCAGGATGTCGAGGGTGGTGCCGGGGGCGAGGGCGCGGGCCTCGCCGTTCACGGAGACGGTCACACGGACGGAGGTGCTCATACGGTCAGCTCCCGCGGTACGGAGGTGAGGTCCTGCGGTACGGAGGTGAAGCGGCGCGCGGTGAAGGGGCGTGCCACGTCCGGGAGTTCGCCGGTGGTCAGCGCCGAGGCCAGCGCGTCGCCGGTGACCGGTGTGAGCAGCACCCCGTTGCGGTGGTGCCCGGTCGCGAGATGCAGCCCCGGCAGCGCGGTCGGCCCCAGCAGCGGCGCGTTGTCCGGCGAGCCGGGGCGCAGTCCCGCGCCGGTCTCGGTGAGCGGCAGCTCGGTGATGCCGGGGACCAGTTCATGCGCGTCCCGCAGCAGTTCGTACACCCCGCCCGCGGTGACGGTGGTGTCCCAGCCCAGTTCCTCGCTGGTGGCGCCGACGACCAGCTCGCCGTTCTCGCGCGGCACCAGATACACCTGGCTGCCGCGCACCACGGCCCGGACCGTCCTGGACAGGAAGGGCGCGTACGGACGGGGCACCGTCAGCCGCAGGACCTGGCCCTTGACGGGCCGTACCGGCGGCAGGACATCGTCCGGGACGCCCGCCAGCCGTCCGCTCAGACTGCCGGCCGCCACCACCACCTGGTCCGCGGTGAGCGCGCGCCCGCCGTCCAGTACGGCGCCGGTGGCCCGGTCCCGTACGACGGACAGCCGCTCGGCCCAGGCGCGGTGGAAGACCACCCCGGCCCGTTCGCAGGCCGTGAGCAGGGCCGAGGCCAGCCGGCGGGGGTCGATCTGGTGGTCGCCGTCCACGCGCAGACCACCGCGTACGCCCGGCGCGAGCATCGGTTCGAGGCGCCGGCACTCGCGCCCCGTGAGCCACTCGGACGTCAGGCCCGAGCGCCGCTGAAGGGCGTGCAGTTCGCGCAACTCGGCGCGGTCGTCGGTGTCGAGGGCGACGGCGAGGGTGCCGCAGGCGCGGTAGCCGGTCTCCTGGCCGCTCGCCTCCTCCAGCTCGGCCACGAAGTCCGGATAGCGCTCCGCCGAGGCGAGATTGAGCCCCAGCAGGAGCTGTTCGCCGTGGTGGAGTTCGGTGACGGCGGCGAGCATGCCCGCCGCCACCCGCGCGGCGCCCCCGCCGGGACCGGGATCGACGACGGCGGTGCGCAGTCCGCGCTGCGCGGCCCGCCAGGCCGTGACCAGACCGATGATCCCGCCGCCGATGACCAGGACATCGGAAGCGGTCTTCTCCTGAGACGACTGCATGGGCGTCCAGCCCCTCCCTTCGCCGGCATGACCCGGATCAGGTTCGTACGGTCGGAGGCCGCTTCAGCCTCCCTCTCAGCCCGGTGCGTCCGGACTCCCGCGAGGTAGTGTCGACGGCCAGCGTAACGCGCGCCCCGCCGCGTGGTAAGGCCGTCCGGCCGGGGGCGGGGGCGGGAGCGTCCCTCCGTACGGCGCCGGAACATCCGTCCTCCCGATGGCCGTCGGCTGCTTAAGGTGATCGGGTGAGCGAGCAGAAGCAGAGCCGGCGCGAACAGCCGGGCGTCGTCATCGTCGGTGCGGGCATGGCGGGTGCGCAGACCGCCGTGGCCCTGCGGGAGAAGGGCTACGAGGGGCCGGTCACCCTGATCGGCGCGGAACCCCATCCGCCGTACGACCGGCCCCCGCTCTCCAAGGCGGTCCTGCTGGGCACGGCGGACGGCTCGGCCTTCGACATCGACTTCGAGGCGCTCTCCGTCCGGCTGAGACTCGGTGTCGAGGTGACCGGACTGCGCCCCGGCGCGCGGGAGGTCGACACCGCGGCCGGGCCCGTTCCGTACGACGTACTGGTCCTCGCCACCGGCGCGGAGCCGGTCGGGCTGCCCAGCGCCGCCTCCGTGCCGGGGGTCCATCTCCTGCGGACCCTCGACGACGCCGAGGCGCTGCGGCCCGTCCTCGGCCGGCGGGACCGGATCGTGGTCGTCGGCGCCGGGTGGATCGGCGCCGAGTTCACCACCGCCGCCCGCGAGGCCGGGTGCGCCGTCACGGTCGTGGAGGCGGCGGACCGGCCGCTGCCGGGCGCCCTGCCGGCCGAGGTCGCCGCGCCGATGGCGCGGTGGTACGCGGAGAGCGGCGCCGAACTGCTGACCGGCGTCCGGGTGGCCGGTGTCGAGCCGGGCACGGTGGTCCTCGCGGACGGCCGGCGGCTGCCCGCCGACGCGGTGGTCGTGGGCATAGGGGCGCGGCCCTCGACGGACTGGCTGACCGGCTCCGGTATCGAGCTGGGCCCGGACGGGGCGATCGTCGCGGACGAGCGGCTGGCGACGTCCCTGCCCGATGTCTACGCGGTCGGCGACTGCGCGTCCTTCCCGTCCGCCCGCTACGGCGAGCGGCTGCTCGTGCACCACTGGGACAACGCGCTCCAGGGCCCCCGTACGGTCGCCGCCCAGGCCGTCGGCGAGAGCGAGCGGTTCTACGATCCCGTGCCGTACTTCTGGTCGGAGCAGTTCGGCCGGTTCGTCCAGTACGCGGGCCATCACGCGGCGGAGGACACTCTCGTGCGGCGCGGCGATCCCGCGGACGCCGCCTGGTCGGTGGTGTGGCTGCGGGACGGGGCGCTGATGGCCCTGCTCGCCGTCGGCAGGCCACGTGATCTGGCGCAGGGACGCAAGCTGATGGAGGCGGGCGCCCGGCTGGACCCGGTGTCGGCCGCCGACCCCTCCGTACCGCTGCGCAAGGCCGTTCTCTGAGGTTTCCCGGCCCACGGGCGGGCGTTTCCCGGCCGGGGACGGGCGCTTGTCCGGCGCACGGGCGGGCCCGTCGCGCTCGTTCCCGGCCGGGCGTGGCGACCGCTCCTGCCGGAGCCGGTTCGTGGCGTCTGTCAGTCCGGGATGGCACGCTTGTCGTGTGACCGAGATTGACGCAAAGATCGATGCTCTCGTCCCCGCCTGGCTTCACCTGCCCGACATCGCGGAAGCCCTCGATGTCGAGGTGACGCGCGTGCGGCAGTTGGTGAAGGAAGGGCAGCTCATCGCCGTGCGCCGCGGTGAGAACAGGACACTCCAGGTGCCCGCCGCCTTCATCGACGGCGGCAAGGTCGTCAAGGGCCTCGCCGGGACCCTGACACTGCTGAGGGACGACGGCTTCTCCGATGAGGAGATGCTCGAATGGCTCTTCACCCCCGACCCGACCCTGCCGGGCACGCCCGCGCAGGCGCTCAGCGAGAATCGCGGCACGGAGGTGAAGCGCCGGGCCCAGGCGCTCGCCGTCTGATCCACTCATCATTCGCGGTGTGCGGCGGCGCCCCCATGGCCGCGTGGCGGTCCCGGTACCGCCGCACACCGCCGACCCGACGGGGGACTTCCCATGCCCGAGGCCATGCCCAGGGCCCGCGCGTCGCTCTCCGACGCCCGGCTCTATCTCTGCACGGACGCGCGCAGGCGGCAGGGGGACCTTCCCGAGTTCCTCGACGCCGTGCTCGCGTCCGGTGTGGACATCGTGCAGCTACGTGACAAGGGCATGGAGGCGGCCGAGGAGCTGGACCACCTTCAGGTCTTCGCGGACGCCTGCCGCCGCCACGGCGCGTTGCTCGCGGTGAACGACCGCGCGGATGTGGCCCATGCCGCCGGCTCGGACGTACTGCATCTGGGACAGGGCGATCTGCCCGTCCCCGCGGCCCGCGCGATCCTCGGGGACACCCCGCTGATCGGCCGTTCCACCCATGCCGCGGCCGAGGTGGACGCGGCCGTCGTCGAGCCGGGCGTGGACTACTTCTGTACGGGCCCGTGCTGGCCCACCCCGACCAAACCGGGCCGCCATGCCCCCGGGCTCGATCTGGTGCGCCATGCCGCCGCGCTGGCCACGGACCGGCCGTGGTTCGCGATCGGCGGTATCGACGCGGGCAATCTCGACCAGGTACTGGACGCCGGTGCCCGCCGGATCGTCGTCGTACGGGCGATCACCGAGGCCGACGACCCGGCCGCGGCGACGGCCGGACTGGCCAAGCGCGTACGGGACCGGACCGTGTGACGCGACCGGACCGGAGGGGGTGACGAGACCGGACCGGACGGTGTGACGCGACCGTAAATCCAGACAAATACCCCCGTCCGGTTGGGGGACCGCCACGCCCTCGATAACCTGCACCCATGGCCTTCGGCACAGCTTCGACCAGATCGGATCACGCACTGACCGTGCGTGATCTGCTCGCGACCGGCAAGACATCGTTCTCGTTCGAGTTCTGGGCGCCCAAGACCGAGAAGGGTGAACGGAATCTCTGGAACGCGCTGCGCCGGGTCGAAGGGGTGGGGCCGAGCTTCGTCTCCGTGACCTATGGCGCGGGCGGCTCCACCCGGGCGGGCACGGTCAAGGCCACGGAGCGGATCGCCTCCGACACCACCCTCACCCCGGTCGCCCATCTCACGGCCGTCGGCCAGTCCGTCGCCGAACTGCGCAATATGGTCGGGCAGTACGCCGACGCCGGGATCCGCAACATCCTCGCCGTACGGGGCGATCCGCCCGGCGACCCCATGGGCGAGTGGGTCAAGCACCCGGACGGCGTCCGCTACGCCGCCGAACTGGTCAGGCTCATCAAGGAGTCCGGCGACTTCTGTGTCGGAGTGGCGGCCTTCCCGGAGATGCACCCGCGCTCGTCCGACTGGGACGCCGATACCAGGCATTTCGTGGACAAGTGCCGAGCGGGTGCCGACTACGCGATCACCCAGATGTTTTTCGAAACGGACGGATATCTGCGGTTGCGTGACCGGGTCGGCGCCGCCGGTTGCGCGACACCGATCATTCCCGAGATCATGCCGGTCACCAGCGTCCGGATGCTGGAGCGGCTGCCGCAGCTCAGCACGGCCGTCTTCCCGGCCGAACTGAAAGAGCGGATCCTCTCCGTCAAGGACGATCCCGCCGCTGTACGCTCCATTGGCATCGAGTTCGCGACGGAGTTCTGCGCGGAGCTGCTCTCCGAGGGTGTTCCCGGCTTGCACTTCATCACCCTCAACAACTCCACCGCAACGCTCGAAATCTACGAGAATCTCGGACTGCACGAGCAGTCGTGACCGGCCGTACCCGCCCTGTCCCGGGCGGGTGGCCGCAGGAGAGGGGCGGGCATGGGCTGGACGGTCCTCTACATCGCATTCGGCATCGTGGCCCTGTGGCTGCTGGGCGAGGTGCTGCTCCAGTACAAGGCGCGACTGCGCTGGCGACTGCTCGCCTTCAGCGGCTTCATGGGTGTGGTTCTCGGTGTTCTGCTGCCCTCGGTCCTGGTCATCGCGGTGGGTGCGATCGCGTTCGCCGTCGGTCAGACCTATGTGACGCTCTCCTTCCGCCGCGGCTTCTCCACCGGCTGGGCGATAGGCGGCAGTCCGGGGGCCAGCCGCCGCCGGAAGGACACAGGCCGGTCGGCCGCCGAGCGCGAACCGTCGCTGGAGGTCTCGGATCTGGAGTACCAGCCGGCCGCCGCGCCCGCGGAGACCACCGCGGCCTATGAGCCGGAGCCGGTCTACGAGCCGGAGCCGATGCCCGACGACACCGGGCAGTACGGCGTCTACAACGACTACGACACCCCGGCCCATGACGCGCCCCAGCAGGGCCGGACCCAGCAGCCCGACGCCGACGGATGGGGCAGCGGCGCGTACGACGCGTACCCCGGCTACCAGCAGCCGGCCGGCCAGGACAGCTATGCGGGACAGGGCGGTTACGCGGCGCACGACGCCTACCCGGGCCAGGACGCCTACCCGGGCCAGGACCAGGACGCCTACCAGCCGGGCCACTCGGGCGAGCACACGTACGCGAGCCAGGAGAACTACGCGGGCCAGGACGGCTACGCGCAGCAGTACGACTACGGAAACGGCCAGCAGCCGTACACCGGATACTCCGATCCGTACGCCGACCCGGCCAACGGCGGTCAGCAGTACGGCTCGTACGACAGCTTCGGCGGCCAGCAGCCGTACACCGACTCCTACGGCGGCCAGCAGCAGTACGGCGCCGAGACCCCGCCCGGCGGTGTCTGGGTCCCGCAGCAGCGCGAGGGCGAGCAGGCACCGCCGCCGCAGCAGCCCCAGCAGCCCCAACAGCAGGGCTACGACCCCGACTACAACGAGCAGCAGTACCGCTACTGACGGCCCGTCGTATCCGATCGCGGGTCAGAACAGTTCAGGTCAGGTCGGGCGGCATCGGCCGGTGGCTCACTGGGAGCCCCGGAAGCCGGCCCCCTCGACGATCAGCCCCGCCACCAGCGCCCCCGACATCCCGGCATGCGCGAGTCCGCCGCCCGGATGTGCCCAGCCGCCCGCCAGATACAGCCCGGACAGCCGCGTGGTGTTCGCCGGATGGAGCAGGCGCCCCGCCGCCCCGGCCAGCGCGGGCGCCGGCACCGAGCCACCCGCCGCACCCGTCTGCGCCGCGGTGTCGGCGGGCGTCCGTATCTCGCGCCACATCAGCCGCTCCCTGATCCCCGGAACGGCCGCCCCCGCCGCGGCCACCAGCACATCGGCGTATCGCTCGCGCAGCGCGCCGTCCGTCCAGTCCACCGGGCCCTGCGGGGCGACCGTCGCGGTGACCGTGACCGCCTCGTGGTCACCGTCGGGCCGCGTCGCCGCGTCATCGGGCCGCAGCACCGCGACCGTGGGCCGCTCGGCCGTGCGGCCCGCGAAGACCTCGGCGGCCTCGGCGCTTCCGTCGGGGGAGTGCACCACCGTACGGTGCGCGGCGTCCCCGTCCCGAGCGCCGCGCAGCGCCAGCAGCACCGTGAACCGGCCGGGCACCGGAGCGCCGCCCGCCTCCGGTGGCCGTGGCTCGCCGTCATCCCACAGCTCGCGCTCCACGAGCCGCCCCGGCGCGACGCCCGCCACGACCCGGTCCGCCGCCACGACCGTGCCGTCCGCCAGCTCGATCCCGGTGGCCCCGCCGTCCTTCTCCGCGATCCGGGTCACCTCGGCCCCGAAGACGAACTCCACCTTGCGGGCCAGGCACCGCTCGTACACCGCGCGGGCCAACTCCCGCATCCCGCCCCGCACATACCAGCTCCCGAAGGTCTGCTCCAGATAAGGGAGCAGCGCGGCGCCCGCCGGCGCGTGGCGGGGATCGAGTCCGTACGACAGGGCGTATCCGTCCAGCAGGGCCGCCAGCCGGGGATCGGCCAGCTCCCAGGCGCCGATCTCCGCGACCGTCGCGGCCCGGCGCGCGCCGCGCAGCAGCCGCCGCTGCCGCACCGCCGGATACGGATCGCGCCCGAGCACCTGCCGGTCGGTCCACAGCGGCTCTTCGAGCAGCGGCCGGCGGGAGCGGTCCCAGGCGTCACGGGCCCGGCCGAGGAAGGCCCCCCACCGCTCCCCGGCGCCCGCGCCCAGTGCCGCGTCCAGGGCGGAGACCACGCCCGCCCGTGACGCGTTCGGCAGCCGTACGCCGGTGCCGTCGGCGAAGACATGGCGGCTCGCCGGATCGACCTGACCGAGCTGGACGCACCGCTCCAGCGGCTCCTTGCCGGTCTTGACGAACAGATCGCGGTAGACGGCGGGGAGATGCAGCAGACCGGGGCCGGTGTCGAAGACGAAGCCGTCCCGCTCGAACCGGCCCAGCGAACCGCCGTACGTCGCCGAGCGTTCGTACACCGTCACCCGGTGTCCTGCCACGGCCAGCCGGGCAGCCGCCGCCATGGCGCCCGTCCCGGCGCCGATCACCACGATCCGTGCCATGCCAGGGACTTTAACGGGGCCCACCGACAGTTCAGCCGGGCGGTGCCGCCATCCCGCCTCCAGCCAGGCGTTTCTCCGCCCGGCGCTGAGCCCTGCGGCGCAGGAAGCGGCGGATCCTGGCGGCGAGGAAGGCCACCGTGGCGATACCGAGCACGAGCAGCGTGCCCGCGACGACGGCGGCGGCGACCGGATGGAAGACCGCGAAGGTGATGATCCCGGCCACGCCCAGATCCTCGGCCGTGCTCACGGCGATATTGCTGAACGGCTCGGGGGAGGTGTTGACCGCCATCCGGGTCCCCGCCTTGACGAGATGGCTCAGCAGGGCGGTCGACCCCCCTACCGCACCGGCCGCGATCTCCGGCAGCGAGCCGCTCTGCCCGGCCAGCAGCGCACCGACCACCGCCCCGGAGAGCGGTCTGACGACCGTGTGCGCGGCGTCCCAGGCCGTGTCGACGTACGGGATCTTGTCCGCGACCGTGTCACAGAGGAAGAGCACCGCCGCTGCGATCAGGACATCGGTGCGCTGCAACGACTCGGGAACCTCGTCGGTCAGCCCTGTCGCGCCGAAGACGCCGAACAGCAGGACCACCGCGTAGGCGTTGATGCCGCTGGCCCAGCCGCTGGTGAAGATCAGGGGGAGTACGGACACGGACGCGATCGTATCCAGCCGCCGCACGGCCGCGCGGGGAGTCGGAGCCGCGGTGCGCGACGGGCCGGAGTACGGAGCACTGAGTACGCGTACTCAGAGGGCGAGATGAGTAGGCGCGCGGATGGGGCGTCACCCGCCTGGACGGAAGAGTGGAGACCACAGAAGGGGCGCGGCGCCGGCACCGCCGGCACGGGGCGGCGGAACGGCGCGGCTCCCCTGACGGAACGGGGGCGTGCGACACCACGACGGGGGTGTACGGCACCACGGGGAACGCACCGGTCCGGCGCGGCTCAGGGGGACCGGGCCGCGCCGGACCGGTCGTACGCCGGTGATCGGCGACCGGTGACCGTGGGCGCCCGCGGATCCGCCCGCCGGGCCGGCACCTCTCCGAACGTGCGAACGAAGCAAAAACGCAGGTCAGAGCCGATTGTCAGTGGTGTCCTTCAGGATGGACACATACGGCCACAGCGCCGTCACACGACGACAGGAGGTTCGTCATGGCCAGCTCCTACGCCGGTGCCGCACACCGGCGCCGCACAGACGGCCCTGCCCCCTCACTGACCGGACCGCCGACCGATGTCCATCCCGTGCCGCGCCGGGCCACGGCCCCGCCCGCGGCCCTCGATCTGCTCGCCCAGGCCCGTACGGGACTTGACGAGGCAGCGGCCCTGGACACTCCGAACGAGCGCTATGCCACCGCTCATCTCGCCGCCCTGCGCACCGCCGCCGCGGTCCTCGCGGCCCGGGGCCGCCCCGAGACCACCGCGCGAAAGCGCCGCCGGATCAGGAGCGCCTGGGAGGTCCTGCCCGAGATCGCGCCCGAGCTGACCGAATGGAGCGGCCTCTTCGCCTCGGGCGCCGACCGCAGGGCGCGCGCGGAGGCGGGCATACGGGGCGCGGCGAGCAGCCGCGACGCCGATGATCTGCTGCGCGACGTGGCCATGTTCCTGCGCCTGGTGGAGCGGCTGCTGGTGCTGGAGCCGGTGCCGCCCAGGCCCCGCGCCGAGCAGCCACGGCGGGGCGGCGCCGCTGGGTGATCCGGCGCCGCTGGGGGATCTGGAGGGACGGCCGAGGCAATAGGGTGGGCGGAGCCCGCACCGTTCCACGCCCCGCCGTCCGGGGCGGCCCCGCGCCGAGGAGTCAACTGCCGTGTCGGACCGTTCCCCTGTCGCCGGTGGGGAGACGCCATCGCGCTCCCGGGGCTCCCTCCGTACCGCCGTGGTCTGGGAGGTTCTCAGGGACGCGCTCGACCACCGGGTCAAGGCGGCGGGGACGGACGTCCTGGACGTGCTCGACACGGGAGGGGGCACCGGCAGCTTCTCGGTGCCCGTCGCCCGTCTGGGGCATCGGGTGACCGTGGTCGACCCCAGCCCGAACGCGCTCTTCGCGCTGGAGCGCCGGGCGGCCGAAGCGGGGGTCGCCGAGCGTGTCCGCGGGGTGCAGGGCGATATCCACGGGCTCTTCGACGTGGTCGGGCGCGGTGGCTTCGACGCGGTGCTGTGCCACGGCGTCCTGGAGTATGTGGACGATCCCGCCGAGGGCGTACGGAACGCGGTCGACGCCCTCCGCCCGGCCGGCGCGCTCAGTCTGCTCGCCGCGGGCCTGGGCGGCGCCGTGCTGGCCAGGGCGCTCGCCGGGCATTTCAACGAGGCCCGGCGGGCGCTCGGCGACCCGGCGGGGCGCTGGGGCGAGGGCGACCCCGTGCCCAGGCGCTTCACCGCCGAGCAGCTCACGGAGCTGGTCGAGGCCGCCGGTCTGCGGATCGGCGCCGTTCATGGCGTACGGGTCTTCGCGGACCTGGTCCCCGGTGGTCTGGTGGACACCCAGCCCGGGGCGCTGGAGGCCCTGCTGAAGCTGGAGGCCGCCGCCGCCGAGCTGCCCGCGTTCCACTCCGTGGCCACGCAGCTCCATGTTCTGGGCGAGAAGCGGGACTGATCCGAAGTCCCCCTGGAATACGGGCTGAAGCACGGGCCGGAAGCCCACGGAACCCCGTCCCCCGGCCCTCTTCGGAGCCTTCCGGGAGGCCCTCCGGAGGCCTCCGGGAGGGTCCCGGGCCTGCCCCGGCCCCGGCCCGGCCGTCCCCGGGGCGCCGATCGCCCGGCTGATCAGGGGCGCAGCCGCGCATGGAGTGCGCCACAGGCCCCCCGATGGGACGTCTGGCGCCGTATGATCGGGGTACACCTTCCGGCATGACGGATCGATGGTTGGGGAATCAACGCCTCAGCGGCCGAGTCGACATGGCGGCCCGGAATGGCGAAATGGCGTTGAGGGCGGGTTTCACGGGGGCGATTCCCTGCCTATCCTTGAAGGAGCCGCATACCGGTCGCCCCCCGCGACCGACGACTAGGAGGACTCCGTGCCGCTCTCGGAGCACGAGCAGCGAATGCTCGAGCAAATGGAGCGAGCGCTGTACGCCGAAGATCCCAAGTTCGCGACAGCGCTTGAGGGAAGCGGGCTGCGTACGTACACCCGGCGACGGGTCTACCAGGCAGTAGCCGGCTTCCTGGTGGGTATCGCGCTCCTCATGGCCGGAATGGTCGCCCAGCAGATCTGGATCAGCGTGGTGGGGTTCCTCGTCATGCTGGGCTGTGCGGTCCTGGCGGTCACCGGGTGGCGCAAGGCGCCCAAACCAGGTGAGCAACCGGCGGCGGGCGCAGGCCCGGCCGCCCGACAACAACAACCCAGACAGCGTCGCTCGATGATGAACCGGATCGAGCAGCGGTGGCAGCGCCGCCGTGACGAACAGGGCCAGTGAGTCCCTGAAGGTTCTCAGGCTTGGCCGTACGACTGAGG